>DATFYA010000226.1 GCA_035315345.1 Candidatus Methylomirabilota bacterium | reverse complement strand
CGAACTTGCGGCTCAAGTACCTCACCGCGCGCTCGTGCGCCTCGGCGCGGCTGTCCGCCACCGAGACGTTGGTCAGGATGATCGGCGGCCGCGGCGGTTGTCCCACGCCCTGCGCGATCTCCCGGTAGCGCCGGATGTCCTCGGCCGCCTTCGGCCACTCGTTCTGCATGATGACGAGGACGCCGAAGCCCAGCTTGGCCATGATCTCGGCCGACTCCGGGCTGACCGAGGAGGCGTAGATCCGGCGCTCCGGATGAGAGATCGGCCGGGGGCGAATGGACGTCCGCGGGATGGTGAAGAACTCGCCCTGCCACTCGAAGACGTCCTGGCTCAGCGCGCGGACCACGATCTGCGCGGTCTCCACGAAACGGGCGCGGGCTTCCTCCATGGGGATGCGGAACCCGGCGTACTCGACGCTCGCGGCGCCCCGGCCGAAGCCGAGCAGCACGCGGCCGCCCGACAGGATGTCGAGGAGCGCGATCTCCTCGGCGACCCGCACCGGGTCGTGCCACGGTAGCACGATCACCGCGGTGCCGAGGATGACGCGCCGGGTGCGGCCCGCGAAATAGCTGAGGAGCTGGGTCGGCGACGGCGACATGGCGTAGCCGGTGAAGTGGTGCTCCAGCGCGAAGAGCGAATCGAACCCCAGGGGCTCGGCGAGATCGCCCAGCGCGAGATGATCGGCGAGCACCGCGGCGTCCGGCCGCCCTTCCTGGGTCAGCATGTTCAGGGCGACTCCGACCTTCATCGTTTGTGCCTCCGGGGAGCGTCCGCTCAGGCCACGTCGCGCTGGCGCGTGGCCACCGCGTCGCGCTGGTCTGACGAATTGTAGTTGGCGTCGTACCACCAGTCGAGATAGGCCGCGTAGGTGACGGGCGGATAGCGCGCCGGGTTGCCCGGCCCCTGGCACGTGGGCAGGCACGCGATCTCGGTGTCCAGATGCGGTCCCATGAAGTAGGGAATCGCGTAGCGTGGACGGCTTACCGGCGGCAGCGCGCGGTGCGGGGTGGACTTGAACCGGCCGTTCGTCCACCGCTGCATCATGTCGCCCGAGTTCACCGCGAAGGAGCCGGGCACGTACGGCACGTCCACCCACGCGCCGTCCGGCATGCGCACCTGCAGCCCGGGCACCTCGCTCTGGGCCAGGAACGTCATGAAGTTGGAATCGGTGTGGGGCGCGATGCCGAACTGGTTCGGCTCGGCCGACACCGGCGGATAGTGGGTCAGCCGGAAGCTGAACTGAGTCTCCGCGAAGGCGGCGTCGAAGGTCTCGGCGGGCAGATCGAGGGCCAGCCCGCAGAGGGGCAGGAGCGCCCGGCCGAGCGCGTCCACCGCCTCGGTGTAGGCCAGCACCGTCTCCCGAAAGCCGGGCAGCGCCGCGGGCCACTGATTGGGTCCCGCGAAGCGGCGTCCCGCCCGTACCAGCGGATCGTCCGGGGTCCGCTCCCGCTTCACGAAGAACGCCTCGTTCAGGTCCGGCTGGTCGTTGGCGTTGACGTCCGAGGTCCACACCGCGTAGCGCCCGAGCATCATGTAGCCGTTGTTGTGCTCGTTCATGCGCAGCGCGAGCTTGGCCTCCATCGGCTGTGCGTGGAAGCGGCGGGCCTCCGCGAAGGTGGCGTCGATCAGGGCCGGGGGAACGCGGTGGTTCACGATCACGAAGAAGCCGACCTCGTGCAGGGCGCGTCCCAGCTCGGTCGCGGTGGCGGCCCGGGCCCCCGGGCGGCCCGCCAGGTACGGCTCGAGGTCGATGATCGGGATCATGTCGGCTGCGATCAGGTCGTCGATCGGGCGCCGCCGTTCCGCAGCAGCGCGCCTGGCAGCGGGCCGTCCGGGGCCACCGCGTCGCGGCCGGCGCGTCGCACGATGGTGCCGTTGACGATCACCGCCTCGATCCCGCTGGCGTCGGCGACCAGCCGGTCCGCCCCGGCGGGAAGGTCGTGCACGCGGCGCAGCTTGCTGGCACCCACCGTCGCCGGGTCGAAGACCACGACGTCGGCGGCCAGCCCGGTGGCGAGCCGGCCCCGGTCGGTGATGCCGAACACCTCGGCCGGGCGCGAGGTGAGCATGCGAATCGCCTCGGGCAGCGCGATGGCCTGCTTCTCCCGCACCCAGCGGCTCAGCAGGTAGGTCGAGAAGCACGCGTCGCAGAGCTGGCTGGCGTGGGCGCCCGCGTCGGAGAGCCCCAGCACCGTGTCGGGCTCGGTGAGCAGCTCGATCACCTCGGCCTCGTCGTGGTTGAAGACGGCCATGCGGAACCGCGCGTCGAGGTTGGTGGCGAGGGCCATGTCCAGGACCAGGTCGGTCGGGTCCACGCCGCGCTCCGCCGCCACCTCCGACACCAGGCGCTCCTCGAGCGAGGGATCGGGCGGGTACCACGAGATCCACGTCCGCGCCCAGCTCAGCCCGGCGAACACCGCGCCCTTCTTCGGGCGGTCGAAGCTCTCCTTGAACGCGCGCCGGAAATCGGGATCGCCGTAGAGGCGGACCTTGCCGGCATGGTCGGCGACCGAGATCGGCTTGAACACCGACATGCTCTCGAAGATGAACGGCTCCTTGAGCTGGAACTCGAAGTTCAGGGTGCGGCACGTGACCTGCGGCACCACCTGGAGGCCCTGCTTGACCAGTGCCCGGGATTTCTCGAGCAGCTCGCGGTGGGAGCCGGGCCCCATCATGCCGGCCAGCAGCGCGGTCCAGGTGACGGGCCGGCCGGTGGCCCGGGCGAGCGTCTCGAACTCCTTGAAGAAGAGCTCGCGGCCCACGGTGGCCTGGAGAATGCCGCGGCCCGCCTCGCCGAGGGCGCCGGCCAGCGCCTCGACCTCGGCGAAGGCGGCCGCGCGGCTCGGCACCGGCTTGCCGGCGTAGCCGATGTGGGTCGACGCTTTCGAGGTCGCGAAGCCGATGGCGCCCGCGTCGATGGCCTCGCGCACGATGGCCCGCATCCGCGCGATCTCGTCCGGAGTCGCGGGGCGCTCGGTCGCGTCCTCCCCCATGACGTAGAGCCGCAGCGGGGTGTGGCCGAGGAGGACCGCGACGTTGAGCGCGGTGCCGCGCCGCTCGACCGCGTCGAGGTACTCGGGGAACGTCTCGAACGGCCACGCCTGGCCGAGCCCCGCCTCCAGGGCGTCGAGGCTCATGCCCTCGACCTTCTCGAGCGTGCGCATGATGAGCCCGCGGTGGTCGGGCCGCGTCGGCGCGACGCCGAAGCCGCAGTTGCCCATCACCACCGTGGTCACGCCGTGCCAGGGCGAGATCGTGAGCATGCGATCCCACATCACCTGCGCGTCGTAGTGGGTGTGGACGTCCACGAAGCCGGGCGCGACCACCAGCCCGCCCGCGTCCACCGTCTGCGCGGCGCGGCCCTTCACCTCGCCGAGAGCGGCGATCTGCCCTCCCCGGATCCCGACGTCGCCGCGCACGCCCGGACGGCCCGTGCCGTCGACGATGGTGCCGCCCCGGACGACGAGATCGAAGGCCATCGCTCAGGCCGCCGGGAGGCCGTACAGCTCGGCCACGTTGTCGTGGAGCACCCAGCGGAGCTCCTCCGGGGTGAGATGGGCCGCGTGCTTGGCCAGTAGCTCCTGCGAGCGCGGCCAGGTCGAATCGCTGTGCGGGAAGTCGTTGGCCCAGAGCAGCCGGCGCACGTTGCACAGGTCCTTGACCTGGAAGGCCACCCAGTCGTCCTGGAAGGTGGTGTAGACGTGCTCGCGGAAGTACTCGCTGGGCATCTTGGTGAGCGTCCCCGACGGCGGCAGCCAATAGCGATGCCGGTCGTAGGCGTGGTCCATGCGGTACATGAAGTGGGGCACCCAGCCCGCGTCGGCCTCCACGCACACGAGCCGCAGCCGCGGGTGACGCTCGAACACGCCGCCGAAGACGAACGCCCCGACCAGGTCCTGGCAGCCGCGGATGATGGACATGAACGCGTTGAGCTTCGGCCCGCGCGTCTTGAAGTTGTCCTGCTGGCTCGTGAGGATGTGGAAGGACAGTGGCAGCCCGAGGTCGATGGCCGCCTCGTAGAACGGCGCGTATACCGGGTCGTGATAGTCGGCCACCGCCGGGTTTCCCGGCAGCATGACCCCACGAAGGCCGAGCTCCCGGATACGGCGGAGGTCGCGAATGCCGTCTTCCACGGATCGCATCGCGGTCTGCCCGATGCCCAGGAGGCGGTCGGGGTGCGCTCCGCAGTACTCGGCGATCCACAGGTTGTAGGCGTCGAAGCAGGCCTGCTTGTAGTCGAAGTCGGGGTGGTTGCAGAGCATCATCCCGACGGTGGGGTAGATCACCTCGGCGCTGACGCCGTCGCGGGCCTGGTCGGCGAGCCGCGCCTGCGGATCCCAGCCGCCGCGGTGCAGGTCCTCGAAGCGGGCCCCGAACATCGTGAGCTCCTCGGCCGGCTTCCCGGCGGCCGCCACCAGGCCCATCGGGATGGGCTTGTCGAGTCCGTCGATGACGAACAGATCTCCGCGCTTGTCGTCGTGCACGAGGCGGGGGGCTCGGTCCTTGAAGCGTCGGTCGATCCGGGCCAGATACGTGTCGGGCGGCTCGGTGACGTGCGAATCGGCGGAGATGATGGGGATGGCGGCCGCGAGGCTCATGGGTTCCTCCCTGGGGCCCCGAGTGTGACGCCCGCGGGCAGGGAGGGCAAGCCGAAAACTAGCGCTCGCGATCTCCGCGCGGCTGACCGCCCTTGTCCTGACTGCGCTCGCCGCTTCGATCGTGACCGCGCTCGTTGCCGCCTCCACGCCGCGGTGATTCGCCGCGCGGACGCTCCGCTTGCGGCACCGGCGCGCCCTGCGCGCTCGGGGCGGGCGGCGCCGGGGGCGGCGCCTGGCGGCGCAGCGACGGCGTCGGTGACGGCACCGCGTCGCTGTGCGCGCCCGTGGAGCGCGGGCCGCGGGTGGCCGCGCCGCGATCGGGCGGCTGGCCACTGTCGGGTGCGGCCCGGCCGGGAGCGGTTGCCCCGCGCGGGGGCGGCGCGGTCGCCGCGGTCGGGGCCGGCGGAGTCGCCGCGCGCGCCGGCGCCGGCACGATGCGCGGCTTCGGTGGTGACGTCGCGGCCGGCGTCGCGGGCAGGCCCTGAGCGCGCAGCGTCGGCGCGGGGTCCTGGGGCGCGCGGGTGGCGACGACCGGGCGCGAGCGTGCCGCTTCGGGTGGCCGGGCGGCCGTGGCGGCTCCGCGCGCCGGCGCGAGGCTGGCCGCGACCGGCCGTACCTCGGGGGCGCCCGCCACCGGCGCGAGCCGGCGCGCTTCCGCATCCGCCACGCGGGTCGGGCGCGCGCTGCCCTGGCCGAAGCGCTCCGCGGGCACGCCCACCACCGCGTTGGTCACGGTGACATTGCGATACGTGGTGATGTGGGTGACGTTGACCGTGGTCGTGCGGTTGACCACGACGTTGTTGACCACGCGCGGGCCGCCCCAGCCGCCCCACCACGCCACGCCCACCACGCGCGGCGGTCCCCACCAGCGAATGACCGGCTCGCCCCATCCGAGCGGCGCCCAGTAGAGCGGCCGGCCCACGACGACCGGGCCGCCCAGGAACACGACGAGCGCCGGCGAGTAGGCGGGCCGCACGATGACCGGCCCGGGCGCCCACGCCCATTCGGGGCCGAGGTGGACCCAGCGTCCGTAGTGATACGGCGCCCAGCCCCACGGCGCGTCGTCGAGCCACGTCCAGCCGAAGCGCGGATCCCAGATCCAGCGGCCGGTGGTGTAGGGCGACCATCCCGCCGGCACACCCGCGGGCACCCAGACGCTGCCGTACGTCTCCACCGTGCGCCACGTGCCGCTCCGGTCGAGAGCCTCGGCGCCGTAGACGCCCGGGGAGAGGTGCCGGGCGCTGGCCGGCTGGACGAGATAGTCGCTGCGCTGGTAGTTCCAGCGATCCCACGTGCTGAGCGGTGCCGCGACCGTCATCTCCACGCGCGGCGCGGCCGCCTCGTCGGTGCCGCCGCTGGCAATCGTCGCCTGCTGGTTGCCGGCCACCGGCTGGGCGGTGCCGCCCGACGGCGTCATCGTCGCGATCCCGCCGCGGTGCGTGCGGAACGTCGTCGCGTCGGTGCCGACCTCGGCGTGGTAGTAGCCGGCGCGGTCCATGGTGAACGCGGCGCCCGGAGTGTCCAGCTCCACCGCGTGGCCGGACGGGAGCTCGCGCAGGTCCACCGATACGTAACCCGAGGTCGCGCGCAGCTGCACGAAGTCGGGCTCCTGGTTGTCGAGACCCAGCTGCGCGCCGTACGCGGCGCGCGCGAAGGCGCGAGGCCCGATCTGGACCTCCACGTTGCCGGCCGGTCCCGCATAGAGGACGTCGCCGGGGGCCAGCGGCATGTTGAGGGTGGCCGGCACCCAGTCGTGGGCGCCGGGCCGCCAGAACGAGACCTCGCCGTGCAGATAGCTGATCCGGGGCGGCGTCGCCTCGGGCGTCTCGGCTTGCGCATGGGCGTCGGCGGGGGCCGGCGCCGCCTCCGGAGCGGGCGGCGCGGGCGGCGGCGGAGCGGCCGGGGCGGGCGGCGCGGCCGTGCCCGCCAGGCCCGGCGCCGCACCGCCCAGCAGAAGCATCAACGCCAGCAATCCCGCGCAGATCCGTCGCATCGTCGGCATCGTAAAATCATCGTAGCAGATGGTATAGATTCCCTCCCGGCGATATCCTGGGAGGGCGGTAAACAAACGTGACGGCCCGCGCGTCAGAGTGAGGCGGAGATGAAAAAGCTCGCGTTGGCCCTGGTGCTGGTCCTCGCGGTCCTCGCGGTCACGGCCACGCCCGGGTACACGGGTGGTCGCTGGCACGGCGGCGTCTTCGTGGGTGTTGGCCCCTACTGGGGCTGGGGATATCCGTGGTACTACCCGCCGCCGTACTACTACTACCCGCCGCCGACCGTGGTGGTGCAGCCGCCGCCGGTCTACGTCGAGCGTCCGCCGGCTCCCGCCGACAATCCGCCGCCGGCGCCGCCCGCACCTCCCGCGGCCACCGCCTACTGGTACTACTGCCCGAGCGCGAAGGCCTACTATCCGAGCGTGCCGTCCTGCGCCGAGGAGTGGGTGAAGGTCCCGGAGCGGCGGTAATGACGCGTGCCCTGCCGTCTCGCGGTGTCGTCGCGGCCGCGCTCGTCATCGCGCTGGCGGTGAGCGGCTGCGCGACCATCCCGAGCGGGCCGAGCGTCATGGTGCTCCCCGGCAGCAGCAAGAACTTCGAGCAGTTCCAGATGGACGACGGCCTCTGCCGTCAGTGGGCGGGGCAGCAGACCGGAACGACCAACGATCAGGCGGCGGCGGGCAGCACCGTGCAGGGCGCTGCGATCGGCACGCTGATCGGCGCTGCCGCGGGCGCCGCCCTCGGAGCGGCCGCCGGCAACCCGGCCCTCGGTGCCGCCGCCGGCGCGGGCGCGGGGCTCCTGGGGGGCAGCGCGGTGGGCGCCAGCCGTGGCGACGCCTATGCGGGGTCGCTCCAGGGCCGCTACGATCAGGCGTACGTGCAGTGCATGTACGCCAAGGGCAACCAGGTGCCGGTGGCCCGCGGCTCGCAAGCGCAACAGCCGACGTATTCGCCTCCGCCACCACCGCCGCCTCCGCCGCCGGCTGCCACGACGGTTCCCCCCGGGACGCCTCCGCCTCCGCCAGGTCCGCCGCCGCCTCCGCCGCCGTCTCGATAATCGGCGGCCCGGACCATCGCGTCGCGTCGCGGCTGATCACATCGCGGCCGGCCGCTGAGCACGCCGGTCGGCTTCCGCTGGTGCTGGCCTGCCGTCGCGTAATCGGCTAGCATCCTCTCGCCATGTCCCGGGACGAGCTGAAGCGGCAGGTCTTCGCGGCCATCGATCGTCGGGCCGGGGAGATCGTCGGCATCGGTGAGCGGATCCGGAAGCAGCCGGAGATGGGGTTCAAGGAAGTGAAGACGGCCGGGCTCGTGCAGGAGACGCTCGGCCGGCTGGGGCTCACGCCCAGAACGGGCCTCGCGATGACCGGGGTCCGAGCCGACGCATCCGGTCGCGGCGGTGCCGGGCCCACCTTCGCGATCATCGGCGAGCTGGACGGGTTGCGCGTCACCGGGCATCCCGAGGCCGATCCCCGGACCGGCGCCGCGCATGCCTGCGGCCACAACGCGCAGATTGCGGGCATGCTGGGCGCCGCGATGGGCCTGCTCGAGTCGGGCGCGCTCGATCATCTCACCGGCACGCTCGCGTTCTTCGCGGTGCCCGCCGAGGAGGGCGGCGACATCGAGTGGCGGCAGGGGCAGATCGCGGCGGGCCGGCTCGAGTTCCCGTGCGGCAAGCAGGAGCTGATGCGGCTCGGCCACTTCGACGACGTGGACCTGGCCATGATGATCCACACCAACTGGCGCGCCGACGACGGCAAGGCGGGCGTGCCCGCCTCCAACAACGGCCGCGTCGGCAAGACCGCCCGCTTCATCGGGCGCGCCGCGCACGCGGGCGGCGCGCCGCACCTGGGCGTCAACGCGCTCTACGCCGCGCAGATCGCCCTGACCGCCATCAACGCGGTCCGCGAGACCTTCCGCGACGAGGACTCGATCCGCGTGCACCCGATCCTCACCCACGGCGGCTCGCAGGTGAACGTGATCCCCGGCGAGGCGCGGCTCGAGATGTACGTGCGCGGCAAGACCGTCGAGGGCGTCGCCGACGCGAGCCGGCGGGTCGACCGCGCGCTGCGCGCGGGCGCGCTCGCGATGGGCGCGCAGGTGGAGATCGACACGCTGCCCGGGCCGATGCCGCTCCACTGCGACCGCACCATGGCCCGATTCTTCGAGGCCACCGCCCGCGGGCTGGTGGGCGACGCCCACTATCATGACATCCCGCATCGCTCCGGCTCCACCGACATGGGCGACCTGAGCCAGGTGATGCCGGTGCTGCATCCTTATATGGGCGGGGCGCGGGGCCCGGGCCACTCCGCCGACTTCGCCATCGTCGACCCCGACCTGGGCTACGTGCAGCCGGCCAAGGCCCTGGCCGCGATGGCGGTCGACCTGCTGGCCGACGGCGCCGCGGGGGCGCGCGAGGTGCTGGCGGGCCCGAGGCCGGCCATGACCCGCGAGGGCTACCTCGCCTTTCAGCGCGGCATCACCCGCCGCGAGCGCTACGACGGAGGAGATCCGACATGAGCCAGATCTTCAAGATCCTGAGCCACGTGAGCGTCACCGTCACCGACGTCGCCAAGGCCCGCGACTTCTATACCGGGGTGCTCGGCTTCCCCGAGATCCCGCGCCCGGCCTTCGACTTCCCGGGGATCTGGTACAGCCTGGGCGGCGACCTCCAGCTGCACATCATCCTGAACGACCAGCTCGTGCGCGACGCGGCCGAGCGCGAGAAGATCGTGGCTCGCTACCCGCACTTCGCCCTCTGGACCGACGATGCCGACGCCACCGCGAAGCGCATCGAGGAGCGTGGCCTCACGTGCCGCGACGTGATCTCGGGACCCACCGGCCTGCGCCAGCTCTTCGTGAAGGATCCGGACGGCAACATGATCGAGTTCCTCGGCCCCAGCACCCGCGCGGCCGAGCGCCGCATGGAGACGAGCCCGTCGCGATGAAGTTCGGCGTCAACTTGATCAGCTTCGGGCCGGGCGCCAGCCCGGAGTCGCTGTCGCGCTGGGCCGCCTTCGCCGAGAACATCGGCTATCACTTCATGATGCTGGGCGATCACGTGGCGATCACGCCCGACGTGCAGGGGCGCTACCCGGCACCCTTCTACGATCCGTTCACCACGCTCGGCTGGCTGGCCGGCATGACCCGCCGGGTGGAGCTGGGCTTCACGGTGATCGTGCTGCCCTACCGGCATCCGCTCGAGACCGCGCGGATGGCCGCGAACCTGGACCGGCTGAGCGGCGGCCGCCTCATCTTCGGCATCGGGGTCGGCTGGGCCCGCCAGGAGTTCGAGGTCCTCGGCCTGCCCTTCGAGCGGCGCGGCGCGATGACCGACGACTACGTGGGCGCGCTCAAGGCGGCGTGGACGCAGGACGTGGCCAGCTACCAGGGCCGTTTCGTGTCGTTCAAGGACGTCTACACCGCGCCGCGCCCGCTCCGGAAGCCGCACCCGCCGATCTGGGTGGGCGGCAGCAGCGACGCGGCGCTCCGTCGCACCGTCCGGCACGGCGATGCCTGGCATCCCATCCGCAGCCGCATCGCCTACCTGCGCGACGAGGGCATGCCGAAGCTCCGCGCGATCGCCGACCAGGAGGGCAAGCCCGTGCCCGCCCTCTGCCCGCGCATCCGCCTGCGCATCACCGACCAGGCGATGCCCGAGGAGAGGCGGCTGGCCGGCGAAGGCACGCTCGACCAGGTGCGCCGCGACCTGGACGCCCTGCAGAAGCTGGGCGCCTCGTACGTCTGCCTCGACACCTTCGCCGACGACATCGAGGGCTCGCGCAACCACGAAGCGGCGTGGCGCATGCTCGCGGGACTGGCCGAGCGCGCGCTCGATCTCGATCGGCAGTCTCTTCGCTGAGCGCGCCGATGGACGCGGTCGATTTCTGGCTGCTCCGCTACGAGACCCTCCACGGCTTCCTGGTCGACGACCTGACCGATACGCTGACCGAGGCCCACCTCCGCGGCCGTCCGGTGCCCGGCGTCAACCCCGTAGCGTGGCTGCTGTGGCACGCGATGCGGATCGAGGACGTCTGCGTCAACCGCTTCCTGGCCGACCGGCCCCAGGTGCTCGACGCGGGCTGGCTCGACCGCCTGGCGGTCGCGCGGCGTGACGTCGGCACCGGCATGACCGACGCGCAGGTGGACGACTTCTCCGCGCGGATCGACCTCGACGGCCTCCGCGGCTACTGCCGTGCGGTGACGCGGACCACCCTGGACCGCGTCCCCATGCTGCGCGCGACCGATCTCGAGACGATCGTGCCGGCCGATCGGGTCGAGCGCGTGTGCACGTCCGAAGGAGCGGTGGATCCGTCCGCCGCGTGGCTCACCGAGTTCTGGGCCGGCGGCCGCAGCCGGGGCTGGGTGCTGCTGCAGACGTCGCTGCTGCACGTCTACGGGCACTATTTCGAGGGGCTCACCGTGAAGGGCCTCTGGGGCGCGCGCAGCCGCTGAGGCGCCGGCTCAGAGCTTCGCCATCACCTCGTCGGCGAAGAGGCGCAGCACCTGCTCGCGCGGCACGAACGCCTGCCCCGGCACCTGGGGCAGCAGGATGATCCGCCCGATCCCGGGCACTGCCATCACCCGCCGCACCTGCTCGCGCACCTCGTCGGGGCTGCCCGCGAGGGCCATCAGATCCACGAAGCGGTCGCTGACCAGCAGCCGGTGCTGCGAGCCCGCGCTGGCGTGCTGGTAGGAGTCGTAGGCCGCGCGCACCCGGTCGATCACCGCTTGATCCTCCGCGCTCCACGTGACGGGAAACGCGTGGCGCAGCGCGGAGGCGACGCGCCCGCGCACGTGATCGCGGGCGAGCGCGCGGTCGCGGTCGATCGAGGTCGGCGCCCAGATCGCCACGTCGAGATCGGTCGGTGTGCGCCCGGCGGCGCGTGCGCCGGATGCCACGCACCCGAGCGCCGCCTCGAGCAGCCAGGGCGCCACTCCCGAGTACATGATCGCGCCGTCGCCCAGCCGCCCCGCCGTGTCCAGCATGCGCGGGCCGGAGCCGGCCAGGTAGAGGGGGACGTGGACCGGACCGGCGAGCCAGGCCAGTCGCGCCTCCGCGCCCGTGTCGAGGCGCATGGACCCGCCCCCGAGCAGCGCCTTCAGCGAGCGGGCCATGGACTCGAGCGTGGCGATGCGCGCCACCTTCGCCACGGACAGGCCCATCGTCTCGGCCGCGCTGCCGCCGGTGCCGATCCCGAGCACGAGCCGCCGCGGCGCCAGCTCGTGCAGCGTGGCGATGGCGCTGGCCGTCACCGAGATGTGGCGGGTGTGGGGCACCGTGATGCCGGGTCCCAGCCGGATGCGCGAGGTCGCCGCGGCGCACGCGGTCAGGATGACCCACAGCTCCCGGCAGACCAGGTGGGTGTCGGCGATCCAGGCCGTGTCGAAGCCGAGCGACTCGGCCAGACGGACCTGCTCGACGATGACGGGCAGGGGCTGGCTCGCGAGGATGCCGATGTCGAACTTCATGGCGCGGCCGAGAATCCGCCGGAAGCGCGCCGGCGTCAAGGAGTATCCTGAGGGCCACCATGGCCACCGACTTCGACGTGGCGGTGATCGGCGGCGGGCCCGGCGGCTCCAGCGCCGCGACCGCGCTGGCCCGGCGGGGACGCCGCGTGCTCCTGCTGGAGCGCGACCGCTTTCCGCGCTTCCACATCGGCGAGTCGCAGCTGCCGTGGATCAACGGCGTGCTCGACGAGCTGGGGGCGCACGAGGCGGTGGCCAAGGCCGGCTTCGTGGAGAAGTGGGGCGCCAGCTTCTGGGAGATCGACGGCAGCCCCGCCGCCTACGTGGACTTCACCGCCGCGTGGGAGACGCCCATGCCGCAGACCTACCAGGTCCCCCGCGCCCGGTTCGACGAGGTGCTGCTCCGTCACGCCGAGCGGTGCGGCGTGGTCGTGCGCGAGGGCCATCGGGCGCTCGACGCGGCCTTCGAGCCCGACGGCGTGACCCTTCGTTACGCCTCGTCCGACGGCGTCGAGCAGACCGCGCGGGTCGCCATCGTGGTGGACGCCTCCGGGCGCGCCGGCTTCCTGTCCCGCAAGGTCGGCGGGTACGACACCGATCCGCTGCTGCAGCACGTCGCCGTCCACGCCCAGTACGAGGGCATCCCGCGCCCCGACGGCCGCGCCGCCGGCGACATCCGCGTGCTGACCCGCACCGACGTCGGCTGGATCTGGCTGATCCCGATCTCGGAGACCGTCACCAGCGTGGGAGCGGTGGTGCCGCAGGCGCTCCACCGTCGGGAGTCGAAGGCCACGCCGGACGAGAGCCTGGACCACTACCTGGCCAGCACACCCGCCGCGCCCGGGCTGCTGAAGGATGCGCGGCGGGTCTCGCCCTCCCGGTACGACGCGGACTACTCGTATCTCGCGCGCACGATCGCGGGCGACCGCTGGGTGGCGGTGGGCGACGCCAGCTGCTTCCTCGACCCGATCTTCTCGACCGGCGTGCTGATGGCCATGCAGGGGGGCCTCGAGGCCGGCGAGGCCATCGACGCGGGGCTGCGCGCCGGCGATCTCTCTGCGCGCCGCTTCGCCGACTACGAGCGCATCGTTCGGCGGCGGTATCACTACTTCCGGCGCTTCGTGGTGGGCTTCTACGATCCGTACTTCCGCCGGCTGCTCTTCCGGCGCTCGCGCCGGTTCGGCCTCTACGAGGCGGTGCTCTCGGCCCTGGCCGGCAACTGGCGTCCCTCGCTGGGGACGCGCCTGCGCATCCAGATCTTCTTCGCGATCGTCGAGCTGAAGCGGCGGCTGCGCGTCGCCCCGCCCCAGGACGCGGGGGTCTGGCGCCAGTAGACGCTCGCTCGCGGCGGCCGGCTTCGGCGCCAGGTCCGGCCCGCGAAGCGCTGGCCCTCAGGTGCGCGGGCTGGGCGACGGCTCCTCGAGCTGGAAGTAGCGCCGCGAGGCGTCGGCCTGGTTCTCGTAGATCGAGCCCTGGTGCCGCGCCGGCGGCAGCGGCATCCGCACCGGGGCCGCCGTCACCCGCGCCTCGACGGTGGGCTCGCCCGTGATCAGACGCCCGTCGAAGTCGGCCAGGTCGGACACTCCCATCAGCGGCCACGCATCCGCGGCGCCATACTCGTAGAGCAGCAGCGTGCGGGGCAGGCTCGAGACGTTCTGGGCCGAGCCGTGCACGAGCCGCACGTGGTGGAAGCTCATGGCGCCCGCCCGTCCGGTCAGCGGCACCGCCCGGGCGATCAGGTCACGGATCGCCGCGGGATCGATGGCCCCGCAGAAGTAGCCGTCGGCGTGGTGATCGAACGTGGGGCCGCGGTGGCTGCCCGGCACCACCAGGAGCGGGCCGTTGTCGCTCGTGCAATCGTCGAGCATCACGCCCACCGCGAGCAGGTCGTCGTTGGTGTGCGGATAGAACGCCCAGTCCTGGTGCCACTCCACCGGCGATCCGTAGCGCGGCGACTTGAGATTGATCTTGGAGCCGTGCAGCCGCACCGCGGACCCGAGCAGATCACCGAGGATCGCCACCAGGGTCGGATGCCGCATCAGCCGCTCGAAGAGCGGGAAGAAGCGATGCGGCGTCTTCACGCGGCGCACGCGCGGGTCGTCCGCGCGGTGCCCGGGCTCGAGGTCGTACATGTCGGTGTGCGTGGTCACCGCCCGCGCGCCCTCGAGAATGCGCGCCATCTCGGCGCGAACCGTCGCGAGGGTGGGCGCGTCGAGCACGTCGGGGACGACGAGGTAACCCTGGTCACGATAGCGGGCGATGTGCGCGGGCGAGAGCATGCGAAGAGGGTAGCACGGGCACGGAATGCTTGACAGAGCCCCGACGGTGACCGACAGTCGAAGCCGCGTCCGGATCAACGACGGTCAAGGGGGACACACCATGCTCGATCAGCGCATCAGCCGCCGCTCACTTCTCGCCGGGGCCGTCGGCAGCACCGCCCTGCTGACGTTGCCGCGGCCGGCCGCGCCCGCCGTGAAGAAGGGCACGAGCCTCCGCCTCTGGATCCTCAAGACGTACGTGGAGCCCACCAACAAGGCCATCGAGGCGAGCACCCAGCGCTGGGCGCAGAAGAACGGGGCGAGCGTCACCGTCGAGTACTTCACGTTCGAGGATATGCAGACGAAGTACGTGGCGGCCATCGAGAGCAACAGCACGCCGGACATCGGCCAGCTCGAGACCAGCGCGCCCGCGCGCTTCGCGGGCATGGGCCAGCTCGTCGACCTCACCACCTTCGCGCGGCAGATCGAGGGGCAGGTGGGCAAGGCGCCCGCCAACGTGTCGGCGGTCACCATGGTCGGCGACAAGGTGTACTCGCTGCCGTGGTACGTGATGGGCGGCTTCTGGTACGTGTGGCGCGACGTGTTCGAGAAGGCGAAGGTGAAGCTGCCCGGCACCTTCGAGGAGGTCAAGCAGGCCGCCGCCGCGCTGAACCGGCCCAAGGACAACTTCTACGGCATGGGTCAGAGCTGGAACCGCACCTCCGACGGCTACGGGGTGATGCAGAGCCTGATGTATTCCCACGGCGTGGGCTGGGCCGGCAAGGACGGCAAGTACAAGTCGATCAAGACCCCGGGCATGCAGACGGTGATGAAGTGGGCGACCGACATCTACAAGGACGGCATCCAGCCCGCCGACACGCTGACCTGGACCGGCTCCGGCAACAACGAGAACTTCATCGCCAAGAACATCGCGCAGACCTCCAACGGGCCCAGCATCACCTTCGCGCTCGAGAACGCGCTCGCCAAGGCCACCGACGCGAAGGACCGCAAGGTCAAGGAGGAGGCGCTGGCCAACCACGTGGCGCTCCCGCACCCGGCGGGGCCGGACGGCCGGCGCATGTGGGCCATCGCGATGAGCTTCGGCATCTTCAAGAGCAGCAAGGACCCGGAGGCGGCCATGAGCCTGATCGCCCATTTGCTCTCCCCGGAGGAGACGGTGGCGGTCATGAAGGACTCCTACGGCCAGTTCGGCCCGGTGCTGGACAAGGCGCGCGCGGCCTCCAAGGACTACTTCAACAAGAACGACAACTACCGCACGTTCGGCCGCGCCGCCGAGTGGTTCGCGCCGACCGGCTGGCCCGGCCCCACCACCGCGCCCGCCGCCGAGGTGCAGGCCAGCAACGTGCTGACCGACGCGCCGGCCAAGGTGATCGTGGACAAGTGGTCGGTGGACCAGGCCATCGAGTGGGAGGACAAGAAGATCAAGGAAATCTACGACACCCTGAAGGGGTGAGGTGGCCCTTCCCTCCGCCGTCCGCATTCCCGTGATGCGGCCGCGCGCCTCCCTCTGGAGGCGCGCCCGCGTCCGGGAAGCGGCGACGGCGCTCCTGTTCCTCCTGCCGCTGCTGGTGCTGGTGGTGGCTCTCATCTTCTATCCGGTGTACCGGGCGGTGTGGCTCTCACTCACCGACAAGCTGGTCGGCTACCCGGAGCGCTTCGTCGGCCTCCGCAACTATGTCTACCTCGCCCAGGACGACGCCTTCCACGCGGTCATCCGCAACAGCTTCGTGTTCACGGTGGGCTCGGTGGGGCTGAAGGTGATCACCGGGGTGCTGATGGCGCTGGTGCTCAACAACGTGATCCGCGGCCGCAACTTCTTTCGCGGGCTCTTCCTGCTGCCGTGGATCACCTCGACCGTGATCATTGCGCTTACCTGGCGCTGGATGTTCGACGCCTTCCCGGGCCGCGGCTTCTTCAACAGCGTGCTCTTGGACCTGGGGCTCATGAGCCGGCCGGTGGCGTTCATGGCCACCCCGGAAGGGGCCATGATGGCGGTGATCGTCGCCAACTGGTGGCGCGGCTTCCCGTTCTTCGGGGTGTCGTTCCTCGCGGGCATGCAGTCGATCCCGCGCGAGCTGTACGAGGCGGCCTCGGTGGACGGCGCCTCGACGTGGCGGCGCTTCTGGCACGTCACGCTGCCCGGGCTGAAGCACGTGATGATCGTCACCACGCTGCTGAGCTTCATCCTCACCATCAACGACTTCAACATCATCTACGTGATGACCCGGGGCGGACCGGGCACCGCGACCCAGATCTTCGCGACCTACTCGTACCAGGTCGCGTTCAACCAGCTACGCTGGGGCCGCGGGGTCACCATCTGCCTCTTCGTCGTCCCGATCCTCGTGATCGGCATCGTCCTGATCAGCCGCTATCTCCTCCGCGACCGGAAGTAGCGGCGAACGACACATGGCCACGAACGCGCTGAACGAGGCGGTGGGGGGGCATGGGGGAGGAGCGCCGCCGCTCCCCCCCATTCAGAACAAGAAGCGCCGGCTGAAAGCCCTCACCGCGGCGGGCATGCTCCTGTTCCTGCTCGTCATCCTGGTGCCGTTCTGGTGGATCGCCAGCATGTCGTTCAAGACCTACGAGCAGATCCAGTTCGCCACCAGCATCTACGTGCCGAGCCCCTTCACCTGGGAGAACTACACCGGTCTCTGGACCGACACCCGGTTCCCCCTCTGGCTGCGCAACAGCATCGTCACCGCGCTAGTGGTGACCGCGACCACCACCGTGATCGCCAGCCTCGCCGGCTACGCGGTGGCGCGGCTCCGCTTCCCGGGCCGCGAGTCGGTGGCGAGCCTCATCCTCATCCTGTACCTCATTCCGCCCGCCCTGCTGTTCATCCCGCTCTACCGGGTGCTGACCGAGCTGGGCGCCACCAACCATCTCTCGTCGCTGTTCCTCTCGTATCCGACCTTCACGGTGCCGTTCTGCACCTGGCTGCTGATCGGCTTCTTCAAGGCGCTGCCCGACGAGCTGGAAGAAGCGGCCCTGATCGACGGCGCCGGCCGCATCACCGCGTTCCTGCGCGTGCTGCTACCCCTGGCCGCGCCGGGACTGGTGGCCTCGGCCATCTTCGCGTTCACCCTGTCCTGGAACGAGTTCCTCTACGCGCTCGTCTTCATCCAGGACGAGAAGGCCATCACGGTGCCGGTCGGACTCAACCTGCTCATCTACGGCGACGTCTTCCACTGGGGTCAGCTCATGGCCGCCTCCGTGATCACCACCATTCCGGTGGTCGCCCTCTATGTCTTCATCCACCGCTGGATGGTGGAGGGGCTGGTCGCGGGCTCGGTGAAGGGCTGATCCTCAGCGGGTCTTGCCGCCCCGCTTGAGTTGGCCGCGCGCCCGCGGCTAGAATCGGCCACCAGGAGGCGCGCATGGCGATCGGCACCAGCTCGCTGACGATCACTCCCGCTCACCCCGCGTTCGCGGCCGAGGTCTCCGGCGTCGACCTCACCCGACCGCTCGACGACGCCACCTTCGATCGCATCGCGCTGGCCTTCGACGACTACTCGGTGCTGGTCTTCCACGGCCAAAGCTTGAGCGACGAGCAGCAGATGGCGTTCAGCGAGCGGTGGGGCCCGCTCGAGACCACCGTGCGGACGCTCGGCGGGGAGGACCGCCTGGGCGCCCACATCGTGGATCTCTCGAACACCGACGCCCAGGGCAAGCTGATGGGATGGGACGATCGCCGGATGCTGTACCAATCCGGCAATCAGCTCTGGCACAGCGACAGCTCGTTCAAGCCGGTGCCCGCGCATTCCTCCGCGCTGTCGGCCCGGGTCATCCCGCCCGAAGGCGGCGAGACCGAGTTCGCCAGCATGCGGGTGGCCTACGAGAGCCTACCGGAAGACCTGCGGCGTCAGGTCGACGGAAAGATCGTCGTCCACAGCTTCGGCTTCTCGCGGAGCCTGATCGACCCCGGCATCGGCACCGAGATCGGCCGCGACTATCCGCCGGTGCGCCACGCGCTGGTACGCGCCAACCCGCGCAATGGCCGCCAGGCGCTCTACATCGGCTCGCACGCCTGGTATATCGAGGGGCTCGGCCTGGACGAGAGCCGCATGCTCATCCTGAAGCTGCTGGAGCACACGGTGCGGCCCGACCGCGTCTACCGGCACCGCTGGCAGGTGGGCGACCTCGTGATGTGGGACAACCGCTGCGTGCTGCATCGCGGCCGGCTCTGGGACAGCGCCCGCCACCAGCGCGTCATGCATCGCACCACGGTGGCCGGCGACGCCCCCACCGCGGATCCCGCGTATCTCTAGATGGGGTCAGGTCTTGCATTCCGACATTTGTCGGAATGCAAGACCTGACCCCGGTCGGCTAGCCAGTGGTCGCGGGCCGGTGGGTGCCGTCCTCCTCTGGCGCCATGCCCCGCGTCCCCGAGCCGGGCTGGGGGCCGCGATGCTGCCAGCGCTGGGCCAGCACCGCGCGCAGCTTCTCGCGCTGCTCCGGCGTCAGCACCTGGCGGCTCTGCTCCATCGTGCGGATCTGCGCGATCTTGGCATCGGCACGCAGCTTCTCGATGTCGCGCACCTTGGCCTCGATCTTCCCCATGTCGCGGGCGCGGTTGGGATCGGCCGGGTCCGGCATCATCAGGGTGCCCAGATCCACCCGGGCCAGCTTGAGATCGGCCTCCCGCTTGATGGCGTCACGCCGAGCGTCGACGCCCAGCTTCCGCAGGCTGTCGACCTGCGTCGTGCTCAGTCCGAGCTCCTTCTGATGGCGCAGGGCCAGCCGGGCCAGCGAGAACCGGTGGGCTTTTCCGCGCCGGTGCCAGCCATGATGGCCGTGCATGCCGCGGCCGCCGTCCGGCCGCTGTCCCCACTGCGGATGCCCGCCCGGCGCCGGGGCGGGAGTGGCTTGAGCCAGCTGCGTGTCGGCGGGCGGCTCGGCGGCCGCCGGCAATGTCAGTCCGAGAGCCAGCGCCAACCCTCCGAATGTGCTGCGGGTCAGCAAGGTGCCTGCCTTCATGTGTCGATCCTCCTTGACGTGTTGAGCGCGGGGCCCGAGGCCCCGATCGGTTCCGTGCGTCTACCGTATAGACGAACCGATGGGGCCGATCGTTGACAGCCGGGCGGGGGGTCAGGAGGCGACGGCGGCGGCGACCTGGCGGGAGACCAGCCGGGCGTACAGGCCCCGCCGGCGCAGCAGCTCGTCGTGCCGACCCTGCTCGACCACGCGGCCCTCGTCCAGCACCACGATCTGGTCGGCGGCGCGCACCGTCGAGAGCCGGTGGGCGATGACGATGGTGGTGCGCGCGCGGGCCAGGCTCAGCAGCGCCTCCTGCACCACGTGCTCGTTGACCGCGTCGAGATGCGACGTGGCCTCGTCGAGGATGAGCACCGGCGCGTCGCGCAGGAACGCGCGCGCGATGGCCACGCGCTGGCGCTGGCCGCCCGAGAGCTGCACGCCGCGCTCGCCCACGCGGGTGTCGAGGCCTTCGGGCAGCGTGCGCACCAGCGAGGTGAGCGAGGCTCGCTCGATGGCCGCGGCGACCTCGGTCGGGGTGGCCTCGGGCCGCGCGATCCGGATGTTGCCGCCGAGCGTGTCGTTGAACAGATGCGTGTCCTGCGCGACCAGCGCGATGTGACCGCGCAGATCGTCCAGCGACCACGCGCGCAGATCGTGGCCGGCCAGCGTGATCGATCCCGACGTCGGGTCCCAGAAGCGCAGCAGCAGGCTCGCGATCGTGGTCTTGCCCGCGCCCGACGGGCCGACCAGCGCCACGGTGGCCCCGGCCGGCACCGTGAAGGACACCTGCGTCAGCGCCGGCCGTGCGCGCCCGGGATACGTGAACGTCACGTCGTGGAGCGCGATGGTCGCCGCCTCCTCGCGCCGCGGGCCGGGCAGCCGCACGCCGGGGCCGTCGGCGATCAGCACCGGCTCGGCGTGGACCGCGTGCACGCGCCGCGTGGCCGCGAGCGTGTCGGCCAGCTGCCGGCCGACCTGGGCGATCTCCCACACCGGCACGAAGGCGGACATGGCGAGCAGCGTGAGCAGGGGCAGCATCGCGGCCTCGAGCCGGCCGGCCGCGACCAGGGACGCGCCCACGACCGTGACCGCGAGACCGCCCAGGCCGGTGGCCACGTCCTGCATCGCGGACTGCCGCGCGAGGTCGGCGAGGAACGGCATGCGCGCCTCCGCGTAGGCGCGGGCCCGCGCGGCGAGCGCCTCGCCGCGCCGGGCCTCCTGCTGAAACGCCACGATCTCGGCGAGGCCCTGGATCGAATCCACCGCGTGGGCGTTCAGCTCGCCCGAGGCCTCTCGAGCGCGCCCGCTCAGCCGGTCGATGCGCCCGCGGCCCAGCACCGGGCTCAGCGCGGCGTAGGCCAGGAAGGGCAGCACCGCGAGCGCCATGGGCCAGCCGAAGACGCCCAGCGTGGCCAGCACCACCGCGGGCACCAGCACCGCGACCAGGCCGGGGGTGATGGTGTGGGCGAAGAAGTACTCGATCAGCTCGATGTCGTGGGTGGCCACGCCGAGCAGATCGCCGGTCCGGCGCGACGAGAGATAGGCCGGCCCGAGATCGACCAGCTTCCGGAAGAAGCGCATCCGCATGTCGGCGAGCAGGCGATAGGCCATGTCGTGGGCGAGCCACGACTCGATCCAGTGCAGCACGCCGGCCAGCGGGGCCACCACCAGGAGCGCGATCAGCAGCAGCCGCGCGGACTCGCCGCGGCTCACCGCGCGCACCACCAGGGCGCCGAGCAGGCCGACCCCGATCAGGGCGGCCACGCGGGCCACCCCGAGCACGAACGTGACCACGAGGCGCGCGTGATAGCCCCGGGCCAGCGCGAAGAGGATGCGGCCCACCTCCCGCCAGCCCGGGCCGGCCGCGCGCAGCACCGCGGGCGTGTCCTCCGTCGGCGCGGCTGCGGCATGAGGGGTCGGGCTCGTCTCGCGGTCGGCGGTGACGGCGTCGTCGTGCAGCGTCCCGTCCGCCTCGCCGCCGGCCTGGCCGGCCATGAGCTGCCGGTAGACGCCGTCGCGGGCCATCAGCGTCGCGTGGGTGCCGCTCTCGGCCACGCGCCCCTCGTCGAGCACCAGGATGCGGTCGGCGCCGATGATGCTCGAGAGCCGGTGGGCGAAGATCAGGGTGGTGCGCCCGCGCATCAGCCGATCGAGCGCGTCCTGGATCGCGGCCTCGCTCTCCGCGTCCACCGAGGAGAGCGCCTCGTCCAGGATCAGGATGGGCGCGTCGCGCAGGAGCGCGCGGGCGATCGCGATGCGCTGGCGCTGGCCGCCCGAGAGCCGCACCCCACGCTCGCCCACCACGGTCTGGTAGCCCTGCGGCAGCGCCGCGATCGCCTCGTGGATGTGGGCGTGGCGCGCGGCGTCCTCCAGCTCCGCCTGGCTGGCGTCGGGCCGGCCCATGCGCAGGTTCTCCTCGACGGTGCCGTGGAAGAGATAGGTGTCCTGGCTGACCACCGCGATCATCCGTCGCAGATCGCGCAGGGACAGATCGCGCAGATCGTGCCCGCCGATGGTCACGCGCCCGGTGGTCGGATCCGCGAAGCGGAGCAGCAGCCGCGAGATGGTCGACTTGCCCGCGCCGCTCGCCCCCACCACGCCCACCCGCTCGCCGGGCGCCACCCGCAGCGACAGGGCGTCCAGCGCGGCGCGGCGGCCGCCCGGATAGCGGAAGGTGACGTTCTCGAACGCGAGCGACGGTTGGAGCGGGCGATCGGGACCGGTGGGCTCGCGGGATGGAAGGTCGGTGACCTGGGGCTGCACGGCCAGGAGCTCCAGGATGCCCTGGGCGGCGGAGAGGCCGAGCATGCCCTGGTGGAGGACCACGCGCAGCTCGCGCAGCGGGCGGAAGATCTCGACGCCGAGCATCAGCACCACTACCAGCGCGGTCAGCTCCATGGCGCCACCCTGCACGCGGTACACGCCCACCGCGAGGGCGACCGCGGCGCCCAGCGCGATGCACACGTCGCTGATCCCGCGCGCGAGCGTGTTGGTGCCGAGCAGCCACATGGTGGCCTGGAAGAGGGAGTGGCCGCGCTCTTCCAGGAGGCGGGCCCGCGAGCGGCTCTGGCCGAAGGCGGCGAGGGTGCGCAGCCCCTGGATCGCGTCGAGGAACTCGGCGCCGTACGTCTTGTAGGCCCGGGAGCGCTCGAGGCTGTTGCGGCTGTCCCAGCCGTGCCAGAGCGCGGGCAGGACGAAGGTCGCGATCGCGGCGAGCAGGAACACCACCGCGAGCGGCGAATCGATGGCGAGCACGACCGCGAAGATCAGCAGCGGAGTCAGCGCGGAGACGAAGAGCTGGGGCAGGTATTGCCCGAAGTAGACCTCGAGCTGTTGCACGCCCTCGACCACCGACAGGATGACGTCGCCGGTGCGGGCCTGGGTGAAGTGGGCGGGGCCGAGCGCGGTGATCTGCTCGTAGATGCGTCCGCGAAGCCGCGCCTGCACGCCCGCCGCGGTGTGGTGGGCCACCATGGCGCGGCCGTACTCGAGCAGGCCGCGCAGCGCGATCAGCGCGGCCACGCCCGCGACCGGCCAGACGAGATGGCCGAGCCCGTCGCCGGCGAGCACCCGGCCCAGCACCCAGCCGAGCAGGGCGAGACGCGCGGTGCCGAGCAGGACGGCGAGGAGGCCGGCCAGCGTGGCGCCCACGATGCGGAGGCGCACGCCCTCCGTGAAGGCCCACAGCCGGCGGTTCAGGTACACGGCGCAGGATACCGCATCCGGCCCGCCTCAGACGCTCGCGCGCAGGCGCCCGGACACCGCGCGCACCTTGCGGGGCGCGGCGAGCCAGATCGTCACCGCCGAGACCACGCAGCAGGCGATCGCGATCCAGAAGGGCAGGGTGTAGCTGCCGGTGCGGTCGTAGAGCACGCCGGTGAGCCACGGGCCGACCGCGCCGCCCGCGATCGAGGACAGCATGAGCGTGCCGAAGATCGAGCCGTAGTGCCGGCCCTGGAAGATCTCGGCGGGAATCGCGCCCACCACCGAGGTGAGGCCGTAGCCGAGCATGCCCTGGGCGATCACCATCACGTAGAGCAGCGGCATGGTGGGTGAGGCGGCCAGGAGCAGCAGCGTCGCGTAGCAGATCGCGAAGCCGAGGGCGCCGACCGTCCAGACCCACTCGCGGCCGATGCGGTCCGACAACCAGCCGAGGGCGATCTGGCCGGGGATGCCGGCCAGGCTCACGAAGCCGAGCGCCCACGCCGCGTCGCCGGGCGTGAAGCCGATCTCGATCAAGTACTTGGTCTGGTGCACCTGCACCGCGTACCACGCGAAGAGTCCGAGGAAGTAGCCGCTTGCGATCCACCAGAAGCGCGCGGTGCGGCTGGCGCGGGCCAGCGTCCAGTCCACCGCGGCCCACGCCGCGTCCACCACGTTGGAGGGCCGCGCCGCGGCGGCGCCGGCGGCGGCGCGGTCGCCGTCGGGCTCGAGGCCCAGGTCCTGGGGCCGCCGGCGCAGCAGGAGATTCAGCGGGACGAGCAGCAGCAGGACGAGCAGGCCCAGCGCCCAGCACGCCGCGCGCCAGCCCGAGCGGCCGATGAGGGCCTGGCTCCACGGCAGGATGATCATCGATCCCACGCCCACGCCGGAGAAGGCCAGGCTCATCGCGAGGCCGCGGCGCCGCACGAACCAGTCGGGCAGGAACAGCGACTGGCCGGTGTAGCCCAGGCAGACGCTGCCGCCGCCCACCATCACCCCGAGCGTGGCGTAGAGGTGCCACGGGCGCGTCACCTGCGTCGCGAGCAGCAGGCCGGTGCCGATCAGGAGCACGCCGAGCTCGATCACCACGCGCGGCCCGCGGCGATCCATCAGGCGGCCCAGCGAGGGGCTGAGCGCGGCCGAGACCAGGAAGCCGAACGAGAACGCGCCGGCGGTGACGCCGCGCTCCCAGCCGAACTCGGCCAGGATGGGCGGGAAGAGCAGCGAGAACGCGGTGCGGGCGTTGACGCCTACCCCCATGGTGACGAAGACGACGGCCACGATGATCCAGCCGTAGAAGATGGGCAGACGCACGAACGGGGATTGTACGCCGTTTGACTCCGCGATGGGGATTTGCCAGGATGTGCCGGCCGGCGGTCGACCGCGCTCATCGGCAGAGGCTCATCGGGAGGAACCGACCATGACGACCACTCCCTCGGTCCTGGACATCACCCAGCACGACAACGTCGCCGCGCACGCGGGGGACAAGCTCCGCAAGCGCGTGGCCTTCGTCACCGGCGGCACGCGCGGCATCGGCGCCGCGATCTGTCGCAGCCTGGCCAGCCAGGGCGCCACCCTGGCCGCCGGCTACGCGGGCAACGACGACGCGGCCGGCAGGTTTCGCGACAGCTTCGCCTCGACCTACGGCACCGCGGTCAGCATCCACAAGGGCAACGTGGGCGACGCCGGCGACTGCCGGCGCACCATCGACGAGGTGATCTCGGCCCACGGGCGCCTCGACATCCTGGTCAACAACGCGGGCATCACCATCGACAAGACGGTGCTCAAGCTCTCCGACGAGGATTGGTTCAAGGTCCTCAACGTCAACCTCTCCGGGGCGTTCTTCCTGTCGCAGGCCGCCCTGCGTCACATGGCGGAGCGGGGGAGCGGGCGCATCGTGAACGTGTCGAGCGTGATCGGCGAGATGGGCAACATCGGCCAGGCCAACTACGCGGCGTCGAAGTCGGGCCTGTTCGGCCTCACCAAGACCCTGGCCCGCGAGGCCGCGTTCCTGCTCGGCAAGGCGGGACGGCTCACCGAGACCCACGGGGTCGGGCTGACCGTGAACACGGTGACGCCCGGCTTCATCGGCACCGAGATGCTCGAGCACATCCCGGCCAAGGTGCTGGAGCGCATCGTCGGCCAGATCCCGCTCGGGCGGCTGGGCAAGCCCGAGGAGGTCGCGCGCGTCGTGCACTTCCTGGCCGCCGACGCGTCGAGCTACATCACCGGCCAGGTCTGGGGCGTCAACGGCGGCCTGGACATGTAGCGAACTCTCTCCCACAGGAGATCTCACCATGTGCGTGGACGACGATTCCTTTCCTCCGATTCCGCCGATCTCCGGCGGCGCCGCCGGCTCGCGCGATCTCACGCTGACGTCGGGCGATGGCACCAAGTTCATGGCCCACGCGGCGCGGGCGGCCAAGCCCACCGGGGCGGGCATGGTCGTGATCCCGGACGTGCGAGGATTGCATCCGTACTACAAGGAGCTGGCCGATCGCTTCGCGGAGATCGGGGTGGACGCGGTGGCCCTCGACTTCTTCGCGCGGACCGCACCGTCCGAGGATCGCAGCGAGAAGTTCGATTTCATGTCGCAGGTGCCGCTGACCAAGCCGGATCAGCTGCAGGCCGACATCGCGGCCGCGGCGGCTTACCTGCGCACGCCGGACGGCGGGCAGGTGAAGTCACTCTACTCGGTGGGCTTCTGCTTCGGCGGGGGGCTCTCCTACCTGCAGGCGGCGAGCGGGCTCGGCTACGCCGGCGTCATCGGCTTCTACGGCTGGCCGCTCGGGCTGAAGCGGTGGCCGGACCGGCCCAAGCCGATCGACGCGGTGTCACGCTACAAGGCGCCGGTGCTCTCGATCTTCGGCGGGGCCGACGAGGGCATTCCGCCCGCGGACGTGGAGGCCTTCGACCAGGCGTGCCGCAAGGCGGGGGTCAAGCACGAGCAGAAGGTGTACGAGGGCGCGCCGCACAGCTTCTTCGACCGGAAATACGCCGAGTTCGCGGAGGCCTCGGCCGACGCGTGGAAGCGCGTCCAGGCCTTCGTCACCGGAACGTAGGGATCACCTCGCGGATGAGGATGGCGAGCGTCCGCTTCATCTGATCGAGGGAGAGGAGGCCCGAGGGGTTCAGCTCGGCCACGATGCCGTCGAGCCCCAGGTCCTCCGCGATCTCGCCCAGGCGCTCCCGCAGTGACGCCGCGGTGCCGAACGCGACGCGCGTCTTCAAGAGCTCGTCGTACGGCATCGCGGCGATCCGCTCCGCCATGGCCTGGCGCCGGTCGCCCGGGCCGGTGTCCCCGCGCCCGAGGCCGGAGCGGATCAGCTCGATGTGCCGCTGGAAGAAGTAGGTCATCGCCTCGCGCGGCTCCTCGCGCGCGGCCGTCTCGGTCGGCGCCGCGTACACCGGGATCCGCAGGTAGACGTTCGGCTCGCCGGCCTGTCCCGATTCCCGCCACGCGTCGCGGTACGCCTTGAGGTGCCCGCGCAGCAACGGGATGTCGAGATCGCGCAGGCCGATGAACAGCGGCAGGCCGAGGCGCGCGACCTGGGGGAAGGTCTCGGGCGAGTTGGCGGCCATGCGCATCGGCGGATGCGGGATCTGGTACGGGGTCGGCGAGACCGTCACGTTGCGGACGCGGTAGAACGCGCCGTCGTAGCTGAACGGCTTGCCGGCCCAGGCCAGGCGGAGGATCTCGAGCGACTCGAGGAAGCGCGCCTGGCTCTCGCCGTAGGGCACGCCGAGCAGATCGTAGGTGCGGGCCGAGCCGCTGCGGCCCACTCCGAAGTCGAGCCGGCCCTCGCTCAGCTGATCGACGGTGGCCGCTTCCTCGGCGATGCGCAGCGGATTGCCGAGCGGCAGCACCTGCACCGCGATGCCCACGCGCACGCGGCGCGTGCGGGCGGCCATGAAGCTGGCCAGGGCCAGCGGCGCGGACTGGATCGAGCGGTTGCCGTTGAAGTGGATCTCGCCGAGCCAGACGCCGTCGAGCCCGCCGGCCTCCGCCGCGTCGGCCAGCTCGATCGTCTCGCGCAGGGTGGCGCTCTCGCTGACGCCGCGGCGCCGCTCTTCCAGGAAGATCCCGAAGTGCATGGGCCCGTCCTCCGCCCGCGCATCTTGCGCCGGGGGGGCGCCGTCGTCAAGTCAGCCGGACGAGAGGCCGACGAGCCACACTTCAAGCCTCGCGCGGCCGGCGCAGGCGGACGATCCGGAGGTGGGCGTGAGCCGGCTGGGCGAGCAGCATCGGGAACTCGCGACGGTAGGCCCAGTAGGTCTTGAAGAGCCAGTTGATGAGGCCCGCGCGAGGAGCCCGGGCGGGATGGCGAGGCCGAGCGCGCGGGCGGTCTTGCGGGCCGCGCAGACCACGTGGTCGCCTCCGCCGCGAAGAGCCGCGCCCGGTCGGCGTCGATGCCGCGGCTGGCGCCCGTGACCACGACCACCTTGCCGTCGAGTCGGTCCACGAAGCCCTCCGGGCTGCTATTCTCTACGAGGGCCGCGCCCGGTCAATCGGTCGAATCCGCGTCGACTTGAGCCGGAGCTCGGCATCGAGCCGGGTCGCTTGTCAGGGTGGGGTCGTCATGATAACCTCCCGCCACCCTCCCGGAATGTTGGCGAGAGGGATCCGATGCTTTCCTGCAATTCTCACGAGAGGAGGAAGATTGATGCCCACCCACAACGGTTCGACAATGGACAAGATCGGCCATGCGAAGGCGGCGCTGGAGGCCGGCGTTCTGACGAGCTATGGACCGGCGAAATCTTCGACCGCGGCCGACCCCAAGCTGCCCATGAGTTGGGGACCCATGATGCGAAAGTGAGATAGTCCCCGGCGAGGGGAGGACGGCGGCGGCGACGGAGCCGCGTTGGACACGAGTGCTTACGAGGTCGAGGTGTTACCCCGGTCCTCCAGGCGAAGGCAAAGATCCGGAAGTCGTCCGAGCCGTCCCTTCCCCTCTGATCGGGTTGTATCTCTCAATAGGGTGAATCACCCAACTCTCCCCAGGCGACCGGTGAACACTGCCTTCATGGCGAACACGCTCAGTCCGGTTGAACTCGTTGTCCTGCAGGGGACGTCATTCTGCAATCTCAACTGCACTTACTGTGATCTGACTCCGGACAGCCGGCGAACCCGGGCGGTGATGGCACCGGGCCTCATCGACAGATTTTTCGCGCAGCTGTTCGAGAGCGGCCGTGTGGGCCCGGAGCTCACGGTCGTGTGGCATTCGGGCGAGCCGCTGACCCTCCCGCCCTCTTACTACGACGATGCGATCGAGCGCATTCTGAGACTCCGGGATATCCAACGCTCGGGCAACGTGGTCGTGCAGTTCGCCATCCAGACGAACGCGGTGCTGATCGACGATGCGTGGTGTGGCTTCTTCGCGCGTCATCGAGATCACCTCGATCTGGGTGTCAGCTGCGATGGACCGAGTGACTTGCACGACTCGTACCGTCTGAATTGGACGGGGCGAGCCACCCATGCTCGTACGGTTCGCGGGATGGATCTCCTCCATGCGGCCGGCATCAAATACAAGATGATCGCCGTCGTCACCCGAAAGACCCTGCGGCGACCCGAGGCGTTCTACCGGTTCTTCTTCGAGCGACGGGCGCACCTTTCCGGATTTCATTTCAACATCGTCGCCGATGCCCGCTCGTCGGATCCGGACCTGGCCTATTCGGCCGATGACCGGCCCGCCTACTACTCGTTCTATCGGCGTCTCTTGGAGCTGACTCACGCGGCGCGCGATGCCGGCCACGAGTTCGAGATCGTCAATTTCAGCCACGCCACCCATCGAATACTCGCCTCGAACCGTCCGGGCGCTCCGATCTTCTTTGCCGAGACCACTGCGCCCCTGAAGTCGCTCAGTCTCGATGCATCCGGGAACGTGACCACCTTCTACGCTGGGCTCTCGATCGACACCTTGCGCGACGAATACGGTGACGGGAAAGGGTTGTCCCTCGGCAACATTTTCGCCACGTCTCTGGAGGACATGGCCCACTCGCCCAAGCTGCACCGGATCATGCGTGATTTCGCGGTGAGCCGGCGCTCGTGTGAGGACGCGTGCGAATACTTCACGGTGTGCTCCGGTGGCTACGACATCCTGAAGAAGCAGTCGTACGGCACGTTCGCCGCCGCCGAGACGGTCGAATGCCTGATCCATGTCAAGACCTTGACCGACGCGATCCTCGACGACATCGGCGACTATTCGGCGCGACACTCTATTCGGCGCGCTGAACACCGCGAGGCGCCGTAGGTACGAGGGAGGCCTCGGGTCACCCCGCTCGACCCGGCGACTCTCGACGATGGCGATGATCGACGTCAGCGCCGACGCGATCGAGACCCTTCGCCTCAGCGTGCTGAGGTTCGGGTTCGGACAGCTTCCCGCACCGATCGGCCAGGCTACTCTCGCCGGTCTGCAACAGGAGGCCGAGGAGGGCAAGGGCGCGGCTCGGCGCGCGGAACAGTCAGTGGGAATCGAGTACAAGGCCGATATCATCGCGCTGGGGCCGCGCGCTCGCGGGTTCCTCGGCAGCGGTGAGCTGGCGGACCTACTCTCCACGGTCTTCCGAGAGCGCTTCGTCCTGGCGGAGCAGCGCAGCTGCTTCACATCCTACGACGAGGGCCACCATCTGGGGCCCCACCTCGACGAACCGGCCGCTGAATGCGCGGTGACCGTCATCGTCTGCCTGGCCGCGAAGGGGCGAGCTCTCGGCTCATCCGCGACCGGCCTGGAACTTCGCGTGTATGGACCGAGCTGGCCGCTGGACCGCGCGCCTCGGGTGATCTTTCCCAGCCGGCCCGGCAGCATCGTCGTCGGGCGCGGGTCCGTCTTCTGGCACGAGCGGCCCATGCTGCGGCCCGGTGAGCACGTCGTCGCGCTGACCGCGTGCTATCGGCCCGTCGTGAGACGGCGCGGCCGGCGATGGCAGGTTCGGCTCGGACAAGATGTCGGCGAGCCAGCCCGGGGCCGGGCCGCTCGTAACTCGCGGATGAGACGACCCACGTGAACGTCACGCTGGATCGGGGGCGAGCCGCGGTTCCGATTCCCGTGAACCCCGCATTCCTTCGCGCCCACGGGCGGACCGCGACCGAGACCGCCCTGAAGGAGATCGTCGGCAGCGTGAGGTTCGAGTTACTGGAAGGAGCCAGAGCGTTTCGACTCCTCGGCCCCGACATGAGCTATCACCAGGCCGACCCCTACCTGGGGGCCGCGCTGGCCAGGTTCCAGCCGGGCTTGACCATGACGGACGTTCCCACCTATACATCGACGAGCCGGCATTTCGATCTGTGCTTCGAAGACTCCTGGACCGGCTACTTCCTCGCGAGGCGATTCCGCGAATGCCCCGAACCCCGCGATCTCCTCTTGATACACCTCGATGATCACACGGATATGATGCCGACCTTGCTGTACCGGCGCGGTGACGAGCTGGTCGATCCGACGACCGGGAGCAGCTTCGACCCGACTTCGGGTAGCGATTGGCGCTCCGCGATTGCCGCCGGGTGCATCAACATCGGCAATTTCCTGACCCCCTTTGGTTATTCCGGCCGTCAGCTACACGTCCGCCACCTCAGCAGCTCAGCCGAGCGCGAGGACCGGTGCTACCTCCGCCGGGAGCTCCGTTGCTACGACCTGATTCCCGACAAGTGCTTCGCGGCCGTGGCCACCTCCGCGGCGGGTGAGCACGAGCCGGTGGGCACGTATGTGGTCGGCTCGAGCGCCGAAGGCGTGCTGGACACCGCTCCGCACACCTGGACCGTCGTCCACGTCGATCTCGACTACTTCATCAACGACTTCAACGGCGTCTCCCGCGGACCGGACTATGTCCCGGATCCGTTCCTTCGCACGGACGCACAGCGCAAGCTGCACGCGTTCTTTCGCGCGCTGGCCGTGCGAGATCTCATCGTCGATCGGTGGCTGATCGGAACCTCTCCGGGGTTCTGCTCCGCGTATCACTGGGAGTGGCTCCTGGCCGAGCTTGCCGGGCGGATCGACGAGTTCGCCGCGAGACAATCGCGGTCCGGGTGAGCGTGCGACGTTTGCAGTCCGTGGGAGTCCGGTCAGGTTGAAACGTTTCGAAGCACACCCTCCTCGATGGCGAGAACGCGAGTGTGAAACCGGGCCAGGTCGTGTCGGTGCGCGATCGAGACGACGGTGGTGTCACGGAGCCTCTCGCACAGGAGCGAGTACAGGTGCGCCTCGGCAGCGGGGTCGAGGCTCGACGTGGCCTCGTCCAGGAACAGCCATTGCGGCCGGAGCAGGAACGCACGCGCGAGGACCAGGCGCTGCTGTTCGCCCGCCGACAAGCGGCGCTCCCAGGCGTCGGTCGTCGCCAGCTCCGGGGCGAGATGACCAAGGCCGGCGTCCGCGAGCGCGGAGCGGACGTCGAGGTCCGAGTACTCCGCCTCGTTCATCGGATAACAGACCGCCCGCTTGAGGGTTCCCAGTGGCATGTACGGCCGGTGGGGCAAGAACAGGTGGCGGCCGGCCGGTCGCCGGATGGCTCCCGAGCCGAATGGCCAGATGTCGGCGATGGCCCGCAACAGGGTCGACTTGCCGGTGCCGCTGGCGCCCTTGATCAGCAAACGCTCGCCGGGAGAGACCCGAAGCTCGACGTCCCGGATGAGGCTCTGGCCGTTGGGACAGCTCAACTGCACGTTTACGATGTCCAGGTCGTCCCGCTCCCCCAAGGTGACCGTCGCCCCTCCGTTTGCCTCGCGCGCGCGCCGGGCCGAGTGGTGGAACCCGGCGAGCCGTTCGACGGTGGCGAACCATCCGGTGAGCGCCGGGTAGCTCTCTACGATCCAGGACAGCGCGTTCTGCACTTGCACGAAGGCGTTGCTCGTCTGAAAGACGCCCCCCAGGGAGGCGCGGCCGGCGAAATACGCGGGGGCGACCGCTGCGAGCGGAAACACCAGCACGACTTGCGCGTAACCCGACGTCAAGAACGTGAGCCGCTTCGTCACCGTCATGATGGCTCGCCAATTGGTGACCAGCGTGGCGAAGCGGCTGCCCAACTCCCGCTTCTGCTCCGCTTCCCCACCGTGGAAGGCGATCCCCTCGACGTTTTCGAGCACCCGCATGAGGCTGAAGCGAAAATCCGCTTCCGCCCGTTGTTGAAGGTAGTTGAGCGGCGTCAACCGGCGACCGGCGAGATGGACCATCCAGGTCCCGAAGGCGGAGTACAGCAGCGCGATCCACACCAGATAACCGGGTACGACCACGCCGGCGAGCACGATCGGCGGCGACAGTCTCCAGAGGAGCCACACGAACGCGAAGAGTGAGGTCGACGACCGCAACAGGCCCAGCCCGAGGGTGAGGGTGTTGTCGACGAACAGCCGGATGTCTTCCGCGATCCGCTGATCCGGATTGTCGGTGCCGGAATCGGTGAGCGCCATCTGGAGGTACACCCGGTCGGACAGCCACTGTCCGACATATTGCTCGGTCATCCACCGGCGCCAGCGAATCTGCAGGGCCTGACGCAGATAGAGCTCGTACCCGGTGAACAGAACGAACAGCGCGAGCGCGGGGGCAAACCCGATGGTCACGCCGTCGCGGGGGGTGTAACTCCACCATAGCAGGGAGGCGATGAACGCGTCCCAGTCCTTCGCCTCCAGGGCGTTGTAGAAGATCTTCTGCCAGTAGATGAAGACGATCGAGGTGCCGACGATTCCCAGATTGAGGACGATGATGACCGCGAGCAGGGCCCGCGCGCGCCAGCGCTCCGCGCTCCTCCAGTACGGGAGGGCGAGCGAGCCGGCGTCGCGCAGAACGAGGTCGAGACGCCGCCCGCCCGCCGCGGTTCCGTCCTCCTCACCGCGAGAGGGCAACGCTGGCCTCCGACGCGCGCTGAAGATCGGACGCGTCGAACGCGCGGGTCTGACAACAGAATTCGAGCTGGATGCCGTTCGGATCGAAGAAGAAGATCGATTTGGCATGGCCGAGGTCGACGATCGGCGTCACCTCGACCCGGTGGCTCTCCAGGTGCCGGCGGCGTGACTCGAGATCGTCGAGCGATCGAACCCGGAGGGCGAAGTGGTACATTCCGAGCGGCACGCCGAGCGCGCGGTTGATTCCGGTGTCGTAGTCGGCGGGGATGCCCGGCACGTCCTTGGCCTCCATGAAGACGATGAACTGCCCCTCCCCGATCTCGAAGTAGACTTCGCGAACGGTGCCGCCCGAGGTGACGCGGGTCACGCTCTCGACGACATGCGGGAAACCCAGCACCTCTTCGTAGAAGTGGACGGTCGCGTCCATGTCGTGGGTCGATACGCCTACGTGAGAGAACCCATGTCCGGTCGGCATGAGTGGGCTCCTTTCCGTGACAACCGTCGGTCACGCGGTCTACACTGGACGGGCTTTGGGCGGTTCGAGGGATCGAGTATAGCGTATGCCTCCCTCCGGACGAGGCCGGCCACCGGTCGGCAGGCGCGACCGGCTAGAGGCGCCCCGGCCCCGAGCGGCCATCGACGAGACGGCACCGGGTCGCTGACGTGATCCTCGACGCCGACCGGGAGACGGTACCGCTGGACCGGGCTGCTAGAGTCGCGATCGTGGGCGCGGGTCCCGCCGGCATGACGCTGGCGCGAGAGCTGGCCGAAGTGGCGGACGTGTTGCTGATCGAGGCGGGGGGTCTCGAGAGCGAGCCGGCTCAGCAAGCGCTCCTGGCGGGCGAATGCGTCGGCCTGGAGTATCCGCTCACCGAGACGCGGGCGCGGCAGTTCGGGGGCTCTTCAGGCCTGTGGGCCGGTTACTGCGCGATGTTCGACCCCCACGACTTCGCGTTCCGGAGCTGGGTGCCCGGGAGCGGGTGGCCATTCGGCGTCGAGTCGATGCGCTCCCACTACGTCCGGGCGGCCGCACGGCTCAACCTCGGCGCGCCGTCCTTCGACGCCGGTGAGATCACGCGGCGGGCGGGGCTCGGGTGGCCGTTCGACGATCGGTCGCTGGTGGCCACGGTCTGGCGGTTCGGCGCGCCCACCATCAGATTCGGTGAGCATCTGCGTGAGGAGTTTCACGCCTCGTCCGACCTCACCACGTTGATCCATGCCAACGTCGTCGATCTCACGCTCGACGGCAGTCATGGCATGGTGACCGGGCTCACCCTGCGGACCCTCGGCGGACGAGAGGGTCGCGTGTCCGCCGATGTGGTCGTCCTCGCGTGTGGCGGTATCGAGACGGCGCGCCTTCTCCTGAACGCCGACCGCCAGATCGATGCCGGGGTGGGAAATCGCACCGGCCTCGTGGGCCGCTGCTTCATGGAACATCCGCATCGAGCCATCGAGCGGTTCGTCCTCCATGACGTCGACGCCTTCGATCGATGGACGCGACCCGAACCGTCCGAGGCCGGCGGGGAGTTCATCCCATGCATCGGTTTGCCGCCGCACGTCCAGGAGCAGGCGAGGATCCTCAACGCCCGCGCCCACGTCTATCGGACACCGGCGATGCCGCCCGACGAGGCGCCGAGGATCGGCCTGTTCCTCGAGCAGGCGCCCAATCCACTGAGCCGCGTCCTCCTCTCGGACCGGACCGACTCCCTGGGAATGCGCCGGGTTCGCCTCGATTGGCAGCTCACCGAGCTGGATCGGAGGACGTACGAGTGCACCGCCGCCATGGTGGCCCGTGAATTCGAGCGCCTGGGGGCCGGTCGCCTGAGTGGTCCCATCGAGGCGCGCGACCACGAGGGCATTCTCCACTCGAACCACCATCTCGGGACGACGCGCATGTCGGCGACACGCGAGGACGGTGTCGTCGACGCCGACTGCCGAGTGCACGACCTCGACAATCTCTACATCGTTGGTGGGAGCGTCTTTCCCACCGTGAGCTGGGCCAATCCTACTCTCACGGTGTTGGCGCTGACCTTTCGTCTCGGCGATCACCTGCGTCGGCGACTCGGCCCGGCGCCGAACGGGCCTCGAGTGATCGGCCCATGAAACTCGCCTTGATCGGCCACGCCTCCTGGCTCGTCGACACCCCGGACACCCGAATACTCTTCGATCCCCTGCTCTTCGACCCGAACCAGGGTGACTGTTACGAGGTTCATCCGTCCCGGCGGGTGCACGTCCCCGAGCTCGCTGATGTGGACGTCGTGGTTGTCTCGCATCGCCATATCGACCATTTCGACGTGCGCTCGCTGTGTTCGCTGCCCAAGACGGCCGCCGTCCTGTGTCCGCGCGACCCGTTGATCGTCAAGACGCTCGAGGCCATCGGCTTCGGCAAGGTCCGGGTGGTCGAGGACTGGGATCGGGTTCGTTGCGGCGACACCACGATCGTCGCCACCCCGTCGCGCAATCCGGTGCCGGAGCACGGCTTCGTGGTTTCGGACGGCCGACACACGATCTGGAATCAGGTCGACACTCAGGTCGCCCCGGAAACCACGACCGAGATCAACCGTACCTATGGGCGGCTGGACGTCCTGATCGCCCCCTGGCAGCCCTTGCTCGAGCTGAAGTTTCAGCTCAACGAGAGCACATCTTTTCCGCACCAAGCCTACGCGGACCTGATTCGGCAGGCCAGCGGCTGCGCGACGAAGGTATTGATTCCCGGCGCGAGCGGCTTCCGATACGGCAGTCGCTCCCGGTGGCTGAACCGAATCGCGTTTCCCGTGGCCCGCGACCGGTTTGCCGAAGATGTCAGGCGAGCGTTGCCGCGAAAGGACACGGCGATCCACCAGGTCAATCCGGGGGACGAGATCGTCTGCCACGGAGACGCTCCGGAGATTGGCCGCCAGACAGCGACCGTCGCGTCCAGCGTCGCCGGAGAGGAGGACCTGGTCGCATTTTGCCCGGTCGATCCGTTCCAGGATCTGTTCCGAGATCGCGCCCCGCTCACGACGGCCGAATGTGGCGTGTCGTCGATTGTCGACGACCTCGACCGGTTCATTCAACGCGAACTGGCGAACACGTCGTCTCCGCTCTGCGCATACGGACGGTGGGAGGTGCGGTACCAGCTGATCGTCTGCTTCGAGGCGGGCAATCTGTTCGTCAATTGGGACTTCACGCACGGCGCCCGTCGCGTCGACGGCCGGAATCTCAGCGCCAACGCCACGTCGATCATCAGCGGCCGGATCCTCCGGGCGCTGGCGCGCGGCGCGTGTAGCTGGGAGGAAGCCTACCACTCGGGGGGCTGGCGATTCTTTCAGTCGGTGGCTGTCGTCTCACCCACCGATTACGTCGTCCCTCCGGCCGAGACGGTGGTGGACATCGTGCAGCTCCGCTACCCGTACGCCGAGTCGCTGGACAGGCTGATCGCCACCGAGCTCGAGCGCTGGGCGGGGACCGGCCGCCGCACAGGTGGGTGAACCTCGACGTGTGTCGGACCGGAGCCGGGCCCACCACCGCCGGGTGCGCCCGGTCGTGGAGGGAGAGCGGTGGGTCGCTAGATCTCCGAGTAGCCGCTCCCGCGCGAGTCGACACCGCGGCCGCGGCCGTGCTCGATCCAGCCGAACTCGCGGAGGATCTGCTGGCTGTAGGTGACGCGGCCGGTCACGCGGTCGAGCGGCTCGGTGGCCAGGAGCAGGGCGGCCTGGGCCATCAGCAGCGGCGGCTCGCCTCGCGGGTCGTCTAGCCCGCTCACGAGCCGGTGATACACGGTGCCCGGAGTGGGGACGACCTGCGAGGGCGCGACCGACGTGACCGAGACGCCGTACTGGTAGACCTCCGACGCCAGCCCCTGGGTGAAGCGCTCGAGCGCAGCCTTCTCGGCGCCGTAGCAGGTGCCGCCGCGCGCGCCCACCGTCGCGTCCGGATAGGGTCCGCGCCCGGGGCCGATGGCCGAGCCTGAGGAGATGTTCACGATGGCGCCGCGCCGGCGCGGGATCATGTCTCCGAGCACCAGCTGGCTCAAGATGAACGGGGCCTGGAAGTTCACCGCCCACGAGCGCAACCACTTCGAGACCGGATAGTCCTTGACCGGAACGTAGTACGTCAGGGCCGCGTTGTTCACGAGCACGTCGACCGGCCCGTAGCGCTCGCGCGCTTCCTGGACCAGCCGCTCACACTCCGTGGCCTCGGCGATGTTGCTGGCGACCGCATGCGCCTCGCCGCCCGCCTCGCGGATGGCGGCCACGGTCGTCGCGAGAGAGCCGGCGAGCGGGTGCTGTCCTTCCTCCAGGGTGCGTGCCGCGCAGACCACGCGGCCGCCTTCCGCGGCGAAGAGGCGGGCCACGTCGGCGCCGATGCCGCGGCTCGCGCCGGTGACCACGACGACCTTCCCATCGAGTCGGCCCATGAGCCCTGGGCCGCTATTCTCCACGCCCGCCGCGCCCGGTCAACCGGCTGGGGTCAGGTCTTACATTACGACATTTCCTCCGCGGGCCCTGGCGGGACCCCGGACGAAAATGTCGTAATGCAAGACCTGACCCCGCCTAGGCGGTGATGCGGAGACGCTCGCCGGGGAAGATGCGGTCGGGCTTCTCCAGGCCGTTCCACGTGACGATTTGACTCGCGGAGACGCCGTATTGCTGCGCGATGCGCCAGAGCGTATCGCCGGACTGGACCACGTGCACGCCGGCCCGCGGCGCCGGAGCGTGCTTGCGGGGGGCCAGGTCCATCCGGACCGCGGCCTGCACCGCGCCGGCCGAGCCGAGGGGCACCTTCAGCTCGTACGTCGAGTCCGGCGGCGTCTGCTTCTGGCGAAGCTCGGGATTGAGCGACTCCAGGTCCTGCACGGTCACGCCCGAGAGCGCGGCGAGACGGACGAGCCGGCTGCCGCGCGGGACCGTGACCTGCTCGTAGCGCAGCGGCTCCGCCGGCACCACCGTGAAGCCGTAGCGCTCGGGCTCGCGGCCGATCAGCGTGGCCGCGTGGATGGCCGGCACGAAGTTCTTGGTCTCCTCGAGGAGCAGCGGGCTGCGGTGCAGCCGCCAGAAGTCGCGCGAGCCGGTGCCCTGGATGGCCTGTTGCACCCGCACCTCGCCCGCGTTGTAGGCGGCCTGAGCCAGGTCCCAGGAGCCGAACTGGTTGTGGAGATCGCGGAGGTAGTTGGCCGCGGCCACCGTGGACTTCTCGGGATCGAGCCGCTCGTCGAGCCACCGGTCCACCCGGAGCCCGTAGAGGCGAGCGGTCGGCGCCATGAACTGCCAGAGACCCTTGGCGCCGGCGTGCGAGACCGCGACCGGGTTGAACCCACTCTCGATCATCGCGGTGAAGACGAGCTCGTCGGGCAGACCCTTCTGCCGGAACACGTCGAGGATCATCGGCAGATACCGTCCGGCGCGGACGAGACAGGACTCGACGACGGCGCGGCGGTCACCGGTCCGGAAGCGATCGAGGAAGAAGCGCACGTGCCGGTTGTCGTGCACGCGGTAGGCGGCCGACGGCATGGCCGCGACCACGATCGGTGGCGCCGGATCGGCGGGCGGCGTGAAGCTGGCCACCCGCGGCGCGAGCGCCTCGGCGGGCTCGCCGAAGACGTCGATCCATCCGCCGGCGGGGACAGGGGGAGCGTCCGTGGGCGCGGGCCAGACCGCCGGGGCGGGCGCGATGAAGTCGTGGGCCGCCGCGCTCAGCGCCATGTTGATCGGCACCGGATCGACCTCGGCGGCGGCGCCCGCAGTCAATGCCAGGCACGCGAAAACGAACGCAACAGAACCGGTTCGAAGGGTCCGTGGTGTCGTAGCCATGGGCGGCCAGGGAGCAAGCACTATTCCACTGGTAACTACCGGACTGATATGGTGTTTTCAGCGTGACATGGAGGCTGGAAATCCCTGCCTGGGTACCCGGCGGCCCACCATGGGAGTTTTGCGCGACCGTGCACGGGTTGCACCCGATCCGGAGCTCTTACACGGCCTCGCCTGCGACCGGGCGCCCCTTGACGCGCGGTCGGACCGGCCCCATGCTGGGGCGCATCCATGGCTTCGGTGAGCGCGTCCGGCACTCCTTTCGACGGGTACGCGCGCCGGACGACACCTCCTCCCGATTTCGATCTCACCGCGGTCGGGCCCGGCACGCCGTGCGGCGAATATCTGCGGCGCTTCTGGCAGCCGGTGGCGTTCACCCGCGATCTGGACGGGCCGCCGCGCCGCGTGCGCATCCTCGGCGAGGATCTGGTGGTGTTCGCCGATCGTGGCGGCCGCGTGGGCGTGCTCCACCTGCATTGCGCGCATCGCGGCACCTCGCTCGAGTTCGGCATCCCGCTCGAGCGCGGACTGCGCTGCTGCTATCACGGCTGGGTCTACGACGTCGACGGACGCTGTCTCGAGACGCCCGGGGAGCCGGCGGGCAGCCGGCTCTGCGAGCGGGTCTGGCAGGGCGCGTATCCCACGCGCGAGTACTGCGGCCTCGTCTTCGCGTACCTCGGGCCGCCCGACCGGCGGCCCGCGTTTCCCCACTACGATTCCTTCGAGGTGCCGGGCCTCACCCTGATGCCCGCGGCCGAGTTCTCGCTGCCGTGCAACTGGCTCCAGGTGAAGGACAACAGCATGGACCCGGTGCACACCGCCTTCCTGCACGCGCTGTCGAGCGGCTACCAGTTCACCGAGGCCTTCGGGGTGGTGCCCGAGCTGGACTGGCTCACCACCGACGCGGGCATGGTGTACATCGCGACCCGCCGCGTGAGCGATCTGGTCTGGGTGCGCGTCTGCGACTTCATGCCCCCGAACGTGCACCAGTTCACGCGCGAGATCGAGGAGGCGACCGCGCCCAAGGCGGCGAGCCGGCCGGTGATCATCCGGTGGGCGGTGCCCAACGACGACACGCACACCACCAACTTCGAGCTGGCCCAGGTCGATCCCGCGTGGGGGCTCACCGCGGCGCAGGTGGCGCGGCCCGGATTCGGCCAGTCCGAGGACCGGCCCTACGAGGCGCGCCAGCGCTTCCCGGCCGACTACGACGCGCAGGCGAGCCAGCGCCCGATCGCGGTGCACGCGGTCGAGCACCTGGCCTCCACCGACCGCGGCGTCGTCATGCTGCGGCGGATCGTGCGCGACGGCATCCGCGCGGTGCAGGCCGGTCTCGATCCCTGGGGCACGCACTGGCCCGAGGGCAAGGTGATTCCCACCCACACGCAGGACCTGGTCCTCCGCCTGCCTCCCGCCGCCGACCCGACCGACGACCGGCGACGGCTGCGCGAAGCGGGCCGCCGCGCGGTCACCGGCTAGGAGTCTCCGCCGGCCATGTGGATCGTCCGCGTCGCCCTGGATCGGCCGTACACCTTCATCGTGCTGGCGCTGCTGATCCTGATCGTGAGCCCGGTGGTCATCGCGCGCACCCCCACCGACATCTTCCCCTCGATCAACATCCCGGTCATCGCGGTCGCCTGGAACTACCGCGGGCTCAACACCGAGGAGCTGGAAGGGCGCATCACCTCGAACTTCGAGCGCACGCTCACCACCACCGTCGACAACATCCAGCGCATCGAGTCCACCACCACGAGCGGGCAGGCCATCGTCAAGATCTTCCTGCAGCCCTCCGCACGCCTGGATACCGCCAACGCCCAGATCACCGCGATCTCGCAGACCGTGCTGCGTCAGTACCCGCCGGGCACCACGCCGCCGCTCATCATCAACTACAGCGCCTCCAGCGTGCCGATCCTCCAGCTCGCGCTGTCCGGCGACGGGCTGGCCGAGCAGCAGCTCTTCGACCTCGGAGTGAACTTCCTCCGCCCGCAGCTCGTCACCATCCCGGGCGTGGCGATCCCGTGGCCCTACGGGGGCAAGCAGCGGCAGATCATGGTCGACCTCAACACGCGCCTGCTCCAGGCCAAGGGCCTCTCGCCGGGCGCGGTGCTCGACACCCTGAATCTACAAAATCTCATCCTGCCGTCGGGCACCGCCAAGATCGGCCGCCTCGAGTACGACGTCACCCTGAACGCGGCCCCCCGGACGGTGCCCGAGCTGGGCGACGTGCCGATCAAGGTGATGGGGAATTCGACCATCTATCTGAGAGATGTCGCCAACGTGCGGGACGGCTTCAGCGTGCAGACCAACATCGTGCGGCGCGACGGCCGCCGCGGCACCCTGCTCACCGTGCTGAAGAGCGGCGACGCCTCGACCCTCGACGTGGTGGACAACATCCGGGCCGCGATTCCGCGGGTCGCCACCACGCTGCCCCCCGAGCTCCGGATCGACCTCCTCGCCGATCAGTCGATCTTCGTGCGCGGAGCCATCTCGGGGGTCATCCACGAGGCGGTCATCGCCGCGTGTCTCACCGCCCTGATGATCCTGCTGTTCCTCGGGAGCTGGCGCAGCACGCTGATCATCGCGGTGTCGATCCCGCTCTCCATCCTCACCTCGGTCATCACGCTGGGCTTCCTGGGCGAGACCATCAACATCATGACCCTGGGTGGGCTGGCCCTCGCGGTGGGCATCCTGGTGGACGACGCGACCGTCACCATCGAGAACATCGAACGCTACCTCGAGGAGGGCCGCGAGCTGCGCGCGGCGATCTTCGAGGGCGCGGCCCAGATCTCGGTGCCCGCGCTGGTCTCCACCCTCTGTATCTGCATCGTGTTCCTGCCCATGTTCTTCCTGGGCGGGGTGGCCCGGTACCTGTTCGTGCCGCTGGCCGAGGCGGTGGTCTTCGCCATGCTGGCCTCCTACGTGCTCTCGCGCACCCTGGTGCCCACGCTGGCGATGTACCTGCTGCGCCGCCACGATCACCACGCGGCGCCGTCCCGCAACCCGTTCGTGCTGCTGCAGCGCGGGTTCGAGCGCGGCTTCGCCCGGATCCGCGAGGCCTATCGCGGGCTGCTGGTGCGGCTGCTCTCCCGGCAGGGCGCCTTCGTGAGCGCGTTCCTCGCGGTGTGCCTGCTCGCGTGGCTGCTCCTACCCTGGCTCGGCGAGAACTTCTTCCCGACCAGCGACAACGGGCAGTTCATCCTCCACCTGCGGGCCAAGACCGGCACCCGCATCGAGGAGACCGCGCGGCTCGCGGATCTGGTGGAGGCGGCGATCCGGCGCGAGATCCCGCCCGGCGAGCTCGAGAGCATCATCGACAACATCGGCATGCCGTACTCCACCATCAACACCATCTACAGCCGCTCCGGCTTCATCGGGGCCGCCGACGCGGACATCCTGGTCACGCTGGGCAAGAACCGGCGGCCGACCGAGGATCACATGCGCACGCTGCGCCGCCGGCTCCCCGAGGAGTTCCCGGGGGTGACCTTCTACTTCGTGCCCGCGGACATCGTCACCCAGATCCTCAACTTCGGTCTCCCCGCCCCGATCGACGTGCAGATCGAAGGCAGCGACCTGCAGGGCAACCGGCAGGTCGCCAACCGGATGCTCACCGAGCTGCGCCAGGTGCCCGGCCTCACCGACCTGCGCATCCAGCAGAACTTCGACGCCCCGAAGCTCGAGGTGAGCGTCGACCGCACGAAGGCCGCCGGCGCCGGCTTCACCCCGCGGGACGTGGCCAACAGCGTGCTGCTCACCCTGAGCGGCAGCGGCCAGACCAACCCGGCCACCTTCCTGAACTGGCAGAACGGAGTCAGCTACAGCCTGGTCACCCAGGCCCCGCAGTACTCGGTGCAGTCGCTCCAGGACATCCAGAACATCCCGCTCGGCGGGGCGACCGCGGATTCCCGCCCCCAGATCCTCGGCGACGTGGCTTCCATCGAGCGGGGGAACGGGATGGCGGTGATCTCGCACTACAACACGCGGCGCGTGGTGGACATCTACGGCTCGGTGCAGGACCGCGACCTGGGCGCGGTCGGCCGCGATATCGCGCGCATCGTCGACGCCAATCGCGCCCACCTGCCGCGGGGCAGCTTCATGACCCTGCGCGGGCAGGTCGAGACCATGCGGGCCTCCTACCTCGGGCTGCTGGGCGGCCTCGCCTTCGCGATCGTGCTGGTCTACCTGCTGATCGTCGTGAACTTCCAGTCGTGGCTCGACCCGTTCATCATCATCAGCGCGCTGCCCGCCGCCCTCGCCGGCATCATCGTGTTCCTGTTCCTCACCCAGACCACCCTCAGCGTGCCCGCCCTCATGGGCGCGATCATGTGCATGGGCGTCGGCACCGCGAACAGCATCCTGGTGGTGTCCTTCGCCCGCGAGCGTCTCGCCGCCCACGGCGACGCGCGAGAGGCCGCCATCGAGGCCGGCTTCACCCGCTTCCGCCCCGTCCTCATGACCGCGCTGGCCATGATCATCGGCATGATCCCGATGGCCCTGGCGATGGGCGAGGGCGGCGAGCAGAACGCCCCGCTGGGCCGCGCGGTCATCGGTGGGCTCGTCTGCGCCACCATCGCCACGCTGATCTTCGTCCCCGCGGTGTTCAGCCTGCTGCACGGCGGCCGACGGCGCGCCGCGGCGGAGCGCCCGGCGTGAACCGGTCGTCGCGCGGACTGTGGGCGCTGCTCGGCATCGCGCTCGTTCTCGGGGTCGCCATCTACGCGGGGCTGCAGGGCCGGCACGGCGCCGACGCGGCGCTCAAGCGCGCCACCGAGGAAGCGGCGATCCCCACCGTCGCGGTGGTGACGCCGTCGACCGCCTCGACGGCCTCCGACGAGCTGGTGCTGCCCGGGACGGCGCGGGCCTTCACCGACGCGCCGATCTACGCGCGGGCCAGCGGCTATCTCAAGAAGTGGTACGCCGACATCGGCTCGCGGGTCACCCAGGGGCAGGTGCTGGCCGAGATCGAGACGCCGGAGCTGGATCAGCAGCTCCGCCAGGCCCGGGCGATGCTCGAGAACGCGCGGGCCACCATGGAGCTGGCCCGGACCACCGCGGACCGCTGGCAGCTCCTGGTCAAGCGCGAATCGGTCTCCCGCCAGGAGGCGGACGAGAAGATCAGCGACTACATCGCCAAGCAGGCCATGGTCGACTCGAACGCGGCGAACGTGAAGCGCCTCGAGGACCTCCAGGGCTTCCAGAAGGTCGTCGCGCCCTTCACCGGCGTCGTCACCGCCCGCAACACCGACATCGGCGCGCTCATCGACGCGGGCGCGGGCGGCCAGGCGCGCGAGCTGTTCCGGCTGGCCGCGATCGACCGGCTGCGCATCTTCGTGTCGGTGCCCCAGGCCTACGCGCAGAACGCGCGTCCGGGGGCCCAGACCGCGATCACCCTCGAGGAGAAGCCGGGCAAGGTCTACCGGGGCACGCTCGCCCGCACCTCCAACGCGCTCGATCCCACCGCGCGCACCATGCTGAGCGAGGTCGAGATGGAGAACCCCAACCAGGAGGTGCTGCCGGGCGCCTACGTGGTGGTGCGGCTGCACGTCGGCGTGGCGACCCGGGGCCTGACCATTCCGGCCAACGCGCTGCTCTTCCGCTCGGAGGGCTTGCAGGTCGCGGTGGTGCGCGACGGCCGCGCCGAGCTGGTCCCGGTGAAGATCGGCCGCGACTACGGCCGCAGCGTCGAGGTGGTGACGGGCCTGCAGCCCACCGACGTGGTGATCGTCGACCCCGCCGACTCGCTGGTCAGCGGGACCGCCGTCCGCGTGCGGCCGTCCGAGCGCCCGAAGGCCGGCGCCCCGCCGCCGAAGTCGGGCGGGTAGCCGGCCGCTCGTCCGCCGCGGCCGGCCGGGCCGCGTGCCAGCGGGCCACCTCCTCGCAGGTGGCGAACCACACCCCGCGCGCCCGGCGGATGTGGGCCACCAGGTCCTCCAGCAGGGCGATGCGCGAGGCCCGTCCGCTCACGAACGGATGGCAGGTCAGCACGAAGCAGCCGTTCTCGGGATGCATCGCCGCGAATTCGCGGCTCCACATCTGCAGCACGCGCCCCGGGTCGGCGATCGCATTGGTCGCGCCGTAGACGTGGCGGAACAGCGGCGCGTCGTCGAGCAGCCACTGCACCGGCACCTCGATCAGCGGCCCCTGCGCGGTCTCCACCTCGTAGGGCACGTCGTTGCCCATCAGCGACGAGTCGTAGAGGAAGCCGTGGCGCTTCAGCAGATCGGGCGTCCACACGTTGACGTCCCACGACGGCGAGCGGTACCCGAGCGGGCGCACGCCCAGGCGCGAGCGCAGGATCTCGAGCTGCTCGCGCATCACGCGCTCCTCCTGCGGAGCGTCGAGGAAGGCGAGCGCCTCGTGCACGTTGCCGTGCGCGCCGATCTCGTGGCCGGCGTCGCGGATGCGGATCGACTCGGCGAGATGGTTCTCGACCGTCCAGCCCGGGATGAAGAAGCTCGCCCGGATCCGCAGGCGATCGAGCAGGCGCAGGATGCGGTCCACTCCCACGCGCGGGCCGAAGCGGCGCTCCTCGAGGTCGCCCAGGCTGCGCCGCGCCTTCTCCGGCTCGCGGAACAGGAAGCCGGACTCGGCGTCGAAGTCGAAGGACAGGACCACTGCCGATTGCTTGCCGTGGGGCCACCGATAGCGCATGGAAGGCTCTGCGATCAGCCGGAGACCCGGCCGCCGCTCGGGCGGAGGAGCTGCCCGGTGAGGTAGCCCGCCTCGGCGGAGGCCGGCACGACCGCCCAGTAGGCGACGGAGGCCGGCATCTCAGGCGGGGGCCGCCGGCCGGCTCTTCTCCAGCCAGAAGCGGGCGAGATCGATCGGCCGCGGCCACCACACCTGCCGCTTGCCCAGGATGAGCTGGATCAGCCGCTCCACCATGCGCAGCCGCGAGGGACGCCCGATGATCTGGGGATGGGCGAGCCAGTTGAAGAAGCCGCCCTCGGCGTAGAGGCCTTCGAACTCCTCCGACCAGATCTCCCACACGTCCTGCTGGCTCCAGATGCCGTTGCCGACCGGCGGCACCGAGCTCCACATGAAGAACGGCGCGTCGTTGTTGCACCACGCGGTGGGAAACTCCACGAGCGGCCCGTGGGTGGTCTGGTGGCAGTAGGGCAGGTCGGTGTCGAGGGCGTTGCTGTGGTAGACGAAGCCGTGCTGCTTGAGGAGCTCCATGGTGTGTCGGCTCGGGTCCGCCGACGGCGAGCGTGAGCCGAGCGGCTTCACGCCCAGGATCTTCTCGAAGATGGCGAGGCTCTTGACCAGCAGTTCCTCCTCTTCCTCGCGGCTCTTCATGAAGAAGGGTTTCTCGTGGAGGTAGCCGTGGTGGCCGACCTCGTGGCCGCGGCGGACGATGTCCTCGCACAGCGCGGGATAGCGCTCGACGATCCAGCCCGGGATGAAGATGCAGGTCCGGATGCCGTAGCGGTCGAGCAGGTCGAGAATCCGCGGCATGCCGGTCTTCGGCCCGTAGGCGCCCATCGACATGTGGAGCGGCCGATCCGCGAGGGCGGCGTCGCGATGGATCCACGGGCTCTCGCCGTCGAGATCGAACGTCATCATGATGGCGCAGCGGGCGCCATCGGGCCAGGTCACTGCGTCCGCCATCGTGTCCTCCGCGCGAGGCCGGGTGAGGTGCGACGTCGAGGCAGCAGCATAGACCAGCCTTCCCGACGTTCGCAATCCGGGGCACTATCCAGGGGAACCGTCGACTGGACTCTTCGGTTGAGAGTTGAAGGAGGCTCGCCATGCTCGACACGCTGCGTCGCTCCGCGCTCCTCGTCATCGTGGGTGTGATGCTCCTGGCCGCCGCGTCGCCGGTGCCCGTCGGGGCGGCGGGGGGCGGAGGCGGCGGCGGGGCCGACGGCTCCGGCGGCGTCGCGGGCAAGCCCGAGGATCCCAGGTACACCGAGGCGGTGACCGCCATCAAGGCGAAGGAGTACGGCAAGGCGGTCCCCCTGCTGCAGGACGTGGTCTCGCGCGACGCCGCGAACGCCGATGCCTACAACTGGCTCGGCTACGCCACTCGCAAGAACGGCAACCCCACCGGGGCGATCCCGTACTACGAGAAGGCGCTCGCCATCGACCCCAAGCACCGGGGCGCCCACGAGTACATCGGCGAGGCCTACCTCATGCTCGACAACCTGCCCAAGGCGAAGGATCACCTGCGCACGCTCGACAAGCTGTGCTTCTTCCCGTGCTCGGAGTACAGCGATCTCAAGAAGGCGGTCGAGGCCTACGAGAAGACCGGCGGCAAGACCAAGCCGACCGCATCGTCGTCGCATTAGCGCGTGGGGCGGGGCGGGAGGGGCGGGGGAGGGTCCCCGGCCACGACGCTCTTCGGCCTCCCGCCTCCGCGCGAGCAGTTCCCATTCGGTACTGCTTGGCGTAGCGATCCATATCGGGAACGGGTCGGTTGACCCTCCCCCGCCCCTCCCGCCCCCCAACCCACGCGCCCTCGCGGAGCCCCAGTCGCCATGCTCTTGCTTTTGAAGATTCAGAATCTCGCGTGGCGGTTTGTCTGTGGTCCGCCGGCGGTGATGCCGCGGGTATGAGACCCGAGGAGAGTCCCGTGGGCGGAGAGGCCCGGCGGGAGGGAGGGGCGGGTGAGGGTCAACCGACCCGTTCCCGATGTGGGCCGCTACACCAAACCCTACGGAATGGGAACTGCAAGCGCCCCCGAGCGGAAGGCCGCAGAGCCTCGTGGTCGGGGACCCTCCCCCGCCCCTCCCTCCCGCCGGGTATCGCCGCCCGCGGGAGAACGCTACGCGAGGTTGTAGAGGCGCGCGGCGTTGTCGCAGACGATCTTGTGGCGAACCGCCGCGGGGAGATGGCCGAGCTCGCGGGCGATGTACTCCCGCGAGTCGGGCCACACGCCGTCGGGATGCGGGAAGTCGGAGCCCCACATGACCTTGTCCACGCCCAGCTCGTCCAGCAGCTTCACGCCCACCGGATCGGTCTGGTAGGTCGCCCACACCTGGCGCTTCCAGTACTCGCTCGGCGGCATGGTGAGCGACAGATCCTTGAACTGGTCCTCCCACTCGCCGTCCATCCGCCAGAGGATGTAGGGGATCCACCCGATGCCGGCTTCACCCAGGACCACGCGCAGGCGCGGGAAGCGCTCGAGCACGCCGCCGTAGATCATCGCCATCAGGATGTTGGCCATGTTGATCTGGAAGCCGGTGATGTGGGTGGCGAAGGCCACCCGCGAGGTGCGCCGGTCCTCCGCCGACATGTCCGCGGGCGCCCGCGAGGGGTCCGAGCCGACGAACACGAGCTTCTGGAGATTGTCGGGGAGCCGGCTGCCGATGGTGTGGAAGTGCAGCGGCAGGCCGCTGGCCTGGATCACTTCCCAGAGCGGGTTCCAGTAGGGATCCCACAGCGCGGTGAGATCCGCCGAGTTGGCGATGTCGAGCCCCCGCACCGCGCCGCGCTTGGCCACCCGCTCGACCTCGGCGATGGCCGCGTCGATCGGCGCGTTGGGGATCGAGGCGAGCCCGGCGAAGCGCTCGGGATGCGTCGAGCAGAAGTCGGCGAGCCACTCGTTGTAGATCCGGATGACCTCGACCACCGCCTCCGGATCGTTCATGCGCCCGGTGGCCCCGAGGATGCCGTAGAGCACCTCGGCCTGCACGCCGTCGCGGTCCTGATCCTTCAGGCGCAGGTCGGGCTCGGTGAGCCGGCGGATGCCGCGCTTGCCATCCTCGTAGAGCCCGGTCTCGGCCATGCGGTCCGCGCGATGGATGCGGCCAGGCACGTACTCGCGGCCGGCCGATCCCATGCCGCAGGCGAGCCCGAGATTGGCGCTCTTCTGCGTGATCCAGGTCGGGCCCTTCGGGCCATCCACCACGTGGGGCATGCGGTCGCGCAGGGCGGGCGACGCGTTGGCGGTGAAGAGGTCCGGGGGCAGCCAGCAGAGGTCGAGGTGGCAATCGGCGGAGATCATCTCGTAGCGCATGGCGGGTCTCCTCACGGCTTGAGCCGGACGTCTTCGTAGGGAGCCGAGTACGGGAACGCGGGGATCAGGGTGAGCGCCGGTTCTTCCACTCGCGGGCCGACCCCGCGGATGAATCCGTTCTCCCAGATGGGCGCGAAGATCTTCTTCTCGCCCAGATGCGCTGGATCTGCCATCAGGCGCAGGCCGGGCGTGCGACGCACCTCCTCCGCGACCGGCCCATTCAGGAAGTAGGCGACCCGGACCTCGCGCACGTGCTCCTTCAGCGCGGTGGCGTTCGCCCCGTGATAGCGCTCGAAGGAGAACTTCACGTCCTCCGCAGTCACCCGCTCGCCGTTGTGGAGGCGCGCGCTGGCGCGCAGCACGAACTCGTAGACCAGGCCGTTGGGCGAGACGGTCCAGGACTCGGCCAGACTGGGCGCGCTCGGGCCGGAGGGCATCGGCTTCAACAGCGCGTCGTGGACCGCGTAGAGGGTGAGGAACGGCGTGATCGATCCCTCGGTCTCGGCGGGATCGAGCCAGCGCGCCGCCAGCGTGAAGTGCATCGCCCACGTCATCTGCCCGGCCCGCGTCGGGGCAGCCGACTGCGCGCTCCCGGCCGGAGCCAGGCACAGCGACCACGCGATCACGACGAGCGCACCGACGAGCGGTCGCAGGAGCCGTCCTCCCTGGGCAAGCGCCAGGTGCGATGATATAAACCTAATCGGATTGAGTAAAGCGGAGAAGATCCCGGTCGGGTGGGCAGCGAGGAACGCGACTCGGCCGACGCGCGTAGATTGCCGCGCGATGGGATCGCGACCGGTGGGCGGTCAGGAGGGAGTCGCGGAATGAACCGGCGAGCATTCCTGCAAACCCTGACCGGTGGCCTCCTCGCCGCCTCGCTGATCGCCGAGGCGCAGCCGAAGACCAAGACGTGGCGAGTCGGTTTCCTGTCCGGTGGCGGACGGTCGCCGGATGGGGCGGCCCCGTTGCCCCTGCGCCGGGCCCTCCAGGACCTCGGCTACATCGAGCCGCGGGACGTCGTCTACGAGAGCCGATGGGCCGACGGCAAGCAGGATCGGCTCCCCGGACTCGCATCCGAGCTCGTCCGACTCCACGTCGACGTGATCGTGACCGTAGGAGGGCCGTCGACCGCCGCCGCCAATCAGGCGTCGCCATCGATTCCGGTCGTGATGGCCCTGGTCGGAGATGCCGACGGCCTCGGCCTGATCGATAGCCTCGCGCGGCCCGGTGGCCACGTGACCGGCGTGACCGATCAGTCGGTCGACCTCAGCGCGAAGCGTCTGGAGATCATCACGGAAGCGGTGCCGCGCGCCGCGCGGATTGCCGTGCTCTGGAATGCGAGCGATCGGGGCATGACGCTGCGCTACCAGGAGGTGGAGAAGGCCGCCCAACGGCTCCACGTCGCGGTGCAACCGCTCGGGGTGCGCGAGCCGGATGATTTTGCGGCGGCCTTCTCGTCCATGACTGCCAGTCGGCCGGATGCGCTGGTCATGGTCACGGATGCGCTGACCCTGCTCAATCGCCAGCGCGTGATCGACTTTGCGCTGACGCACCGGATTCCCGCCATGTACGAGGCTGGTCCTCTCGTCCAGGACGGGGGACTGATGTCGTACGGCGCCAACCCGGACGACAACTTTCGGCTCGCCGCGGGCTACGTGGATCGAATCTTCAAGGGCTCCTCGCCGAGCACGCTGCCCGTCCAGCGGCCGGGCCGGTACTACCTCACCATCAACTTGAAGACGGCGAAGGCCCTCGGGCTGACCATTCCTCCGACCCTGCTACTTCGAGCGGATCAGGTCATCGAGTGACGGTACCGTGTTCGTAGGTCCACGCCGCCACCCGCGGTCACGCCACGCGCCGCCGGTGCTATAATCCCCGCGCTCACGCGACAAGCCGCACCGGCGAGGCGAATCATGAAGACATTCCGGCTCTACACCGGCCCCGACGGGCAGTCCCACATCGAGCCGATCGATCTCGAGCGAACCCCGTCGTGGACCAAGGGGCTCGCGACCACCCAGATTGCGTTTCGGGAGAGCCCGGTCGGCAACTTCATCGACTGGCATCCCGCGCCGCGCCGGCAGTTCGTGATCATCCTCTCGGGCCAGCTCGAGATCGGGCTGGGCGATGGCTCCAAGCACCTCTTCGGCCCCGGCGACGCGCGCCTGGTCGAGGACACCACCGGCAAGGGACATACCACCCGCGTCCACGGCAGCGTACCGTGTCTGACCGCCACTATCCCTCTCGCGGAGCAATAACGCCATGGCCACCAAGATCCTGTTCGCGCCAAAGCAGTCCGACGCGGTGCTCGACATCGCGCGCTCGCTCACGCCCAAGGGCTTCGAGCTGCTGATCGCCGAGTTCGGCACGCCCGAGTTCTACGCGGCGGCCGGGCAGGCGGAGTACTACCTGGGTCTCGCGCGCCAGATGGGCGGCGAGTTCTTCCGCTCGGCGCCGAACCTCAAGCTGGTGCAGCTGCTCTCCGCCGGCTACGACCGCGTGGACATCGAAGCCGCGCGCAAGGCGGGAGTGCCGGTCTGCAACAACGGCGGGGCCAACGCGATCGCGGTGGCCGAGCACACCATGATGCTGATGCTGGCCGTGCTCAAGCGCGTGGTGCGCTTCCACAACGACGTGGTCGCCGGCAAGTGGCGGGTCGGCGGCTTCGACGACCAGCGCGTGTACGAACTGTCGCGGCGCACTCTCGGCATCATCGGCCTCGGCAACATCGGCAAGAAGGTGGCGCGGCGCGCGCTCGCCTTCGACATGACGGTGCTCTACTACGACATCGCGCGGCTGAGCGAGGCGGAGGAGGACGCGCTCGGGGTGCGCTTCGTGCTGCTGCCCGAGCTGCTGCGCACCGCGGACGTGGTGAGCCTGCACGTCCCGCTCGACGACTCGACCCGCCATCTCATGGGGGTGGGGGAGCTCGCCCAGATGAAGCCGGGCGCGATCCTGATCAACACCTGTCGCGGGCCGGTGGTGGACGAGGGCGCGCTCTACGAGGCGCTCAGGGCGGGCCGGCCGGCCGCGGCCGGGCTCGACGTGCTGGTCGAGGAGCCCCCCGCCAAGGACCACCCGCTCTTCGCGCTGCCCAACGTCACGCTGACCCCGCATTCGGCCGGCCCCACCTGGGAGAACTGGACCGCGCGCTTCCGCAACGGGTTCGACAACATCCAGCGGGTGGCGGCCGGCCGGGCGCCCAAGTGGGTGATCCCCGAGCTTTCGTCGTGAAGATCCTGTTCGTCCCGAACTTGATCGTTTCGGGCCTGAGCGCCGGCGACCGCGCCCGCATCCTGGCGGCGGCCGGCCCGGACACGAGCATCGTGGAGGCGAAGGACCGGGCGGCCCAGCGCCGCGAGCTGCCCGACACCGACATCATCTTCGGGCGCGTCCATCCCGAGCTGTTCTCGCTGGCCACGAAGCTCGTCTACTACCACTCGATCGGGGCCGGCGTCGACAGCATCCTCACCACCGAGCTGATCAACCACCCGGCCCCGCTGGCCAGCGAGAAGGGCGAGGTCGGCATCCACCTGGCCGAGCACGCCTTCGCCCTGCTGCTAGCGATCACCCGCGGGCTGCACACCGCGATCCGGACGCCGGACTACGAGCTGCGCGAGCCGATCCGGGTGCACCAGCGCGAGCTGTACGAGCAGACCATGGGCATCGTCGGCTTCGGCGGCACCGGCCGCGCGGTGGCCCGGCGCGCGGTCGGCTTCGGCATGCGCGTGCTCGGGGTGGATATCGAGCCGGTCGATCCCGAGGCGGGCGTCGAGGCGATTTGGCCGGCGGACCGGCTGGCCGATCTGCTCGCGGCCTCCGACGTGGTGGTGATCGGCCTGCCCCTGACCAAGGCCACGCACCATCTCTTCACCCGTGAGCGCTTCCTGCAGATGAAGCGCACCGCGATCCTCATCAACGTCACCCGGGGCGAGATCGTACGCGGCGAGGACGTGCTGGCCGCGCTGGACGAAGGCCTCATCTGGGCGGTCGGTCTCGACGTCACCGACCCCGAGCCTCTCCCGAAGGGCCACGCGCTCTGGACGCACCCGCGCGCGGTCATCACCCCGCACACCGCGGGCGGCTCCCCGCGGCGCGCCGCCCGCGTCATCGACACCTTCTGCGAGAACCTCCGCCGCCTCCGATCCAACCGCCCCCTCCTCGCCCTCATCGACAAGCAAAAAGGCTACTAACCCGCCGCCGGGCGGTTGCATCGCCGACCGGCCGGCGAACGCTGGGACGCCGCGGCGACCGCGGGCCAGCGAACGCCCGAAGAGATCGGCGACGGGGCCCCAGCCAAGGCAGAAAGCGTCGGAGCGACCATACGCAGTCACTGGTTGAAGGATCGTCGATGGCAGCCCCGACTACACGCGAGACGCGGTGCCGGGAGAGGCGGCGGGGGTGGCGGGGGGTGGGGCGGGTGACCCGTTCCTCCGGCGGAAGCCAGGAACCTCAGGTCAAGGATTGGGAACTGCTACCGCAACAAGACCGCGCAAGGCGTCGTGGTCAGAGCCCCACCCCCCCCCCCCCCCCCCCCCC
>DATFYA010000225.1 GCA_035315345.1 Candidatus Methylomirabilota bacterium | reverse complement strand
CGGGCTCCGAGAGATGCTGCATGGTCCGCTCGATCGCCTCCGCCGAGTGCGGCCAGGTGCCTTCGTGGTGCGGATAGTCGTTGCCCCACATGAAGCGGTCGGCCAGCCCCATCGGCTCGGCGAGCGCGAGGCCGGCCGGGTCCTCCTGGAACGACGCCCAGCAGTGCTCGCGGTAGTAGTCGCTCGGCAGCCGCCCGAGCTTCGGCCGGACCCAGAAGTGATGCTTGCGGTAGGCCTCGTCCATCGCGCCCAGGAACCACGGCACCCAGCCGATCCCGGCCTCGATGGTGGCCACGCGCAGCCGCGGGAAGCGCTCGAACACGCCGGAGGCGCACAGATTGGCCACCGGCTCGATGGTGGGGGACAGCGAGTGCGACACGTAGTTGATCACCGCCCCGCCGTTGCCGCGCGCCGCGCGCGGATCGCGCCCGGTCGAGACGTGGAAGGTCACCGGCAGGTTCGCGTCCTGGATCACCGTCCAGAGCGGGTCGAACATCGGCAGGTTGTAGTTCGGATGGTCCACGTCGTGGCCGCCCCAGATGGGCTTGCACGGCAGGGTCAGGAGCTGGAAGCCGAGCCCGGCCACCCGCTGCACCTCCGCGATCGAGCCCTCGAGGTCGCCGGTGGCCAGCGCGGCGGCCGGGGCCATGCGGTCGCGATAGGGACCGAAGGTCTCGTGCGCCCAGTCGTTGAAGACGCGGCACTGGGCCATCGCGAACACCGGGTCCGGCGTGGCCCACATGGCGAGGCCCTTGTTGGGGAAGATCACCTCGATGTCGATGCCGTCGCGGTCCATGTCGCGCAGGCGCTCGGCCGGGTCGGCACCGACCCGCTGGCGTAGCCCGTCCTCGCCCTCGAGGGCGTCGGTGCGGAGCCGGTCAGGACGGTGGCCCTCGGAGACGCGCCACTTCACGCCGTTCTCGTCGGTGATGACCTTGGGGACGCGCGCGCGGTACTTCTCGTCGATGCGCGTGGCCCAGAGATCGTGCGGCTCGTTGGCGTGGCAATCCGCGGACACCATGAAGTACTTCCGCGGATCGCCGGGACGCGCGGTGCGGGGCCAGCCCGCGTGCCCCGGGGTGTCGAGCCGCCAGCGGTTGGGCTCGTTGACGACGATGTCGGTCGAGGCGATCGGGGTCATGGCGCGCTCCTCCTCCACTGCACGAGCGTGAATGGCGGCGCGGCGTCGTCGTGGGGCTCGAACACCGCCTCCACCGGTGCGCCGATCGTGACGTCTTGGGTGGGATCGCCGAGCAGGTTGCCGATCATGCGGACCGAGCCCGCCTCCGGCAGCTCGACGAGGACGACGATGTAAGGGCCGTGATCCGTGAGCGCGGGATGCACCGGATGCCAGGCCCGCTCCCAGGAGTAGACGCGCCCGCGCGGCGCGACGTCGACCCATTCCAGGTCCGCGGCGAGGCAGCGATGGCAGATCCACTCCGGGCCCCACTGGAACTCGCGGCAGCCGCGGCAGCGCTGGATCCGCAGCGCGCCCGCGCGCGTGCCCTCCCAGTACGGCCGGTCCAGCCCGTCGGCCTCGGGGACCGGCCGTGGCAGGCCGGCGGGCAGGTAGGAGCCGGACGTCATAGCGCGTCGGCTCCGCCCAGCAGCATGCTGGAGACCGGCGTCACCATCGGGCCCGAGATCACGAGCCCCACCCGCGCGCCCGGCACCTGGCTGGTGGACTGCGAGCGCAGCTGGCGCACCGCCTCGATCTGCAGCTCGAGTCCGTGCATGTAGCACTCGGCCAGGTTGCCGCCGCTGGTGTTGAGCGGCAGCCGTCCGCCGGGCGCGATCAGGTTCTCGAACGTGAGGAAGTCGTTGGCCTCCTCGGGGGCGAAGAAGCCGTGCTCCACCAGGCTCATCAGCACCCCGCCCGTGAAGTTCTCGTAGCTCTGCACCACCGAGACGTCCTTGGGGCCGAGGCCCGCCATCTCCCAGAGGTGCGGGGCGACCGTGGTGAAGCTCGAGGTCGCGTAGGTCGGCGCGTTGTGGCCCCGCGCCGCGTTGCGATACTCGGAGCCCTGGGCCACGCCCAGCAGGTACGCGGGGGGCTGCCGCAGGTCGCGCGCGCGCTCCGCGGAGACCAGGACCAGCGCGGCCGCGCCGTCGTTCTCCATGCAGCAGTCGAAGAGTCGGAACGGCTCGACGATCCAGCGCGAGGCGTCGTAGGCCTCGGCGGTCAGCGGCCGGCCGTGCATCACGGCTCTCTGGTTGGCCTGGGCGTGGTGATACGACGCGAGCGCGATCGCCCGCTGCGCTTCCTGCCGCACCCCGTGGTCGTGCATGAAGCGCATCACCCGCATCGCGAAGCGCTGCGCGGGCGAGATGAGCCCGTACGGAAACGTGAGCGCCGCCTCGCCCGACACGGTGCCGCCCGGCGGCGCCGCGCCGAAGCGCTGGAACTGGCCCTGGGCCAGCGCGCGGAACACCACCACGCAGTCGGCGTAGCCCGCGGCCACCGCCGCCGCCGCGTTGCCGACCGCCGCCGAGCCGCCGCCCCCGCCCCCGCCCCACTGCATGTTGGAGAAGCGCAGCTCGGGGAGCCCGAGGGCGGCGGCCAGCCGCGAGGGATCGTTGCGGTCGTTGCTGTACGACGCGAACCCGTCCACCTCGCGCGGGTCGAGGCCGGCGTCCTCGCAGGCGCGCAGGACGGCCTGCAGGGCCAGCGCGAACTCGGACTGCGGGGCGCGGCCGTGCTTGTAGTAGGCGGTCTCGCCGACGCCGACGATGGCCACCTTCCCGCGAATGGTCCGGTGCTCGCGCATGTGAGAGGCCGAATGCCGTTCCGGATTCAGCACGTGCACGGTACCCGAGACCGGCCGGCTTGTCCACGGGCGATCCGGTCGCGGCGCCTCAGTGAGGCGAGCCGCTCGAGATCGGATGGAACGCCTCGTGGCGACGCTCCCAGCGCACGCCCAACCGCCGCAGCAGCCGCTCGGTCGCCGGCTCGTCGGGCACGAGAAGCCGGCCGTCCGCCACCGCGAGCGCCGAGTGGAGCCGTCCCACCTCGAGCGCCACCCGGATGGCCTCGCGCGGGCTGCGCGGATGCACCGCGAGCAGCGCCTCGGAGGCGGCCTCTACCGTGACGTACCAGCCCGGCCCCACGTGGAGGAGGTCACCCGGGGCCAGCGTCTCCCCGGACGGCAGCATCAGCGTGAGCGCCCGCCCGCCCCGGGTCACCACGCGCCGGCGGGGCCGGCGGCGCTCCTGGGCGGTCAGATCGACCGCGTCGGGCTCGAAGCCGGCGAGGTCCGCGGGCTCGCGCGGCGCGGGCCGGGCCGCGATGACGACCGAGTCGGCGATCACCCCCGCGCGAGGCGGCCCAGGTGTTCGCGCCAGTAGTGGTGCGTCTTCGCGACCACCGTGATGACGCTGCGGACCTGGTCCTCGAGGAGGAAGTCGTGGCCTGCCGGCACCAGCAGGCGCTCGCCGTCGACGCGCGCCTCCACGTTCTCCACGATGATGGCCGCGCACAGCCACGCGGCCATCCGCCCGCTCTCGCAGACGACGGCGATCCAGCCCGGGTCGGCCGCCTCCGCCGCGAGCCCGGTGGTCTCGCGGATGCCGCGCTGAAGCTCGGCGAGCACCGCCGGCGACGCGATGAGCCCGTGCGCGCGATCCGGGACGCGCAGCGCCGAGTCGGCGCCGCGCTGCGGGGGCCCGCCGTACAGCGCGAGCTCGCAGAACGTGGTCCACATCGCGCCCCAGTCGGGGCGCCCGTCGCGCCGCCACACGAAGCGCGCCGAGGACATCGCGGCCGGATCCGCGGTCGACGGCGGATCGATCTCGCGAAGACGCGCGGGCGGGCGCCGCAGCACCGGCTGGACCGCGTCGAGGGTCTGGACGGGCACCAGGGCGAGGGTGACCGGCATCCCGGCGCGCTGCGCGAGCGTGGCCGCGGCCTCGTCGCAGGCGGCGCGCGCCGCCTCGGGCGCGCGCGCGTCGACGATCAATACGATGCGCCCTGCGACGTCGTCCCCGCCCCGATCCGTTCGATCCATGCCGGCGCCCCGGATGATAGCACCGGCACCAGGTCGGGCCAGTGTGCTCCGCCTCCGGCCATCCCACCGCCCGCCGGATCCGGCCGAGCTGATTCGGTGTACGCTACGGTAGATGCTCGCCACTGGCCGCCGCTTCCAGCTGGAGCGCGACGCCTTCGCGTTTCCGAACGAGCTGGTCTGGGAGTACCACTTCGATCCGGCCACCGCCACCACCGTCTTCAGCCGGCGCCAGCCCCCGCCGGACTACGTGCACCGCTGCTTCGTGCTGGTCCGCGCGGCGCGACAGTTCCTCTACCACGCCCGCTTCGATCCGGAGGCTCCGCCGGCCAGCGACGCGGCCTACCGCCGCATCATCCGGGCGGTGCTGGACCGGAATCCACGACAGCCGCCGAGCGGGGAGGACCGGGTGGTGGTTCCCGGCTTCTCGGGGCTCCGCGAGCTGAGCCGGGCGCGCACCGCCCTGCTCAAGGAAGAGTGCGGCGGGGCCTGGCGCTCCTACGTCATGCGCAGCCACTGGCGCATCGTGGTGCCGGTCATGCGCCGCCATCAGCACCGGACCGCCGCGCGGCTGCTCGAGGAGGTCGAGCAGAACACCGCGCCGATCATCCACCTGCTGCGCTTTCCCTCGCTGGCCATCAACCACGGCATGGTGGTGTTCGACGGGACCCGGACCGCCGACGGCATCGAGTTCCTGGCCTACGATCCCAACGATCCGGAGCGGCCGGCCCGCCTCACCTACGATCGCGAGCGCCGCACCTTCTCGCTGCCCGCCAATCGCTACTGGCGCGGGGGCGACCTGAACATCTTCGAGATCTTCCGCGACTGGTACCTGTAGACTAGCGGCCATTCTGCGGTGGCATCGGTCGCCCCGCCCAACCCCCGTCGAGGAGGACGAACCCGATGTCCGATCACGAGCCCACTTCGATCACCCGGCGTCATCTTCTCAAAACCGGCGCGCTGCTGGCCGCCGCGCCGCTCCTGGGCTCCACCCGGCCGGCCGCGGCGCAGGCGCCCGCGAAGAGCACCAAGGTGCTCGACTTCCACACCGGCGCCGACGTGGCAAAGGCCGAGCAGGAAGGCGAGGTGGTCTACTACGGCCACGACGGCGAGGCCGGCATCGGCGCGCTGCTGGAGGGCTTCCGCAAGGACTTCCCCAAGATCAAGACGAGCTACGTGCGCCTGCAGACCGGCGCCCTCTACGCGAAGATCACCGCGGAGCGCTCGGCCAATCGCTTCGGGGTAGACGTGCTGCAGCTCTCCGACATCTCGCCCGCCATCGATTTTCAGAAGAAGGGCGGCTACGAGCCGTACGTGTCGCCCGAGCACGCGGCCTACAAGCCCGCCTACCAGAGCACCCCGGGCGGATTCTTCACGTGGGCCGGCGTCACCTTCGCGGGCATCGGCTACAACCGCGGCAAGGTCAAGCCGGAGCAGGCGCCCAAGGCCTGGAAGGACATCCTGAGCCCGACCTACAAGGACGGCATCAGCGCCAAGCTCTCCACCTCCGGGATGCAGCACATGCAGTGGTACACCCTGCGAAGGCTCTACGGGGCGGATTTCTGGCAGGAGTTCGCCAAGCAGAAGCCGAAGGGGTTCGACTCGCGCGCCCAGCTCTTCGATCGGCTCGCCAAGGGTGACGACCGGGTGTGCGCGCTCGCCGAGTACGCGGGCTACACGCTCTTCAAGGAGAAAGGCGCGGAGATCGAGTTCGTCGCGCCCGCCGACGGCCTGCCCGCGACGCCCGCCCTCATCGGCGTGGTCACCCGCGCGCCGCACCCGGAGGCGGCCAAGCTCTTCGTGGACTGGGCGCTCTCCAACCGCGGGCAGGCGGTGTACCAGACGCAGACCATCTTGCTGTACGGGTCGGTGCGCAGCGACGCGCCGCCGATGGCCACCGGCAAGAAGCTCTCCGACTTCAAGCTGCTCTTCCCGTCCGACTGGACCGATTTCCAGGCCAGCCACTCCGCCTTCGTGAAGGAGTGGAACGCCCTGATGGGTCTCTGAGGCCGGGGCCGTCCCGGTGCACGATCTCGGCCGGGCCCGGCGATTCTTGCCGGGCCCGCGGCTCGTCAGCGTCCTGGTGGGGGGCGCCGCCGCGATCCTCGTCCTCTATCCGATCGTGTTCCTGGTCCAGGCCTCGCTCAGCACCGGCGATCCGCAGGCGCGACCGCCCGAAGCCTACGGGCTCGACAACTTCACGGATCTGCCGCGCTACGGTCACATCTTCGCCAACACCGTGATCGTGGCGGTGGCCGCGACCGCGATGGCCGTCGCGCTCGGCTTCACGATGGGCTGGATCCTCTCGCGCACCAACGTGCCCGGCCGGGGCGCGCTGGAGCAGCTCATGGCCCTGCCCTACTACGTGACGCCGCTGATGGGCGCGCTGGCGTGGAGCCTGCTCGGCTCGCCGAGCGGCGGCTTCGTGAACCAGCTCTGGCGGGCCGTGGGGGGCGACGGTCACCTGATCGACGTGACGACGCCGTACGGCATCGCGTGGGTGATGGCCCTGTTCGAGGGCTCGGTGGCCTTCGTGATGATCGGCGCGGTGATGAAGTCCATGGACCCTTCCCTCGAGGAGGCCTCACAGGTCCTGGGGGCGGGGCGGCTCCGCACCATGCTGCGCATCACCCTGCCGCTGGTCCTGCCCGGCGTGCTCGGCGCCGCCATCTTCGTGTTCGCCGAGATGCTCGGATCGTTCTCGGCGGCCCTGGTCCTGGGACTGCCGAGCCGCTTCTACGTGGTGACCACCGCGATGTACCAGCTGGTGTCGCAGTATCCGCCGCAGTTCCCGCGGGCCGCCGCGATGGGCGTCTCGCTCTTCGCGGTCATGTTCGCCATGGTGTACGTCTACCGGCGGATCGTCCGGTCCGGCAGCTACGCGACGATCACCGGCAAGGCGTTCCGCCCGCGCGCGATGGACGTGGGCGGACTGCGATGGTCCCTGCTCGCGGTGTCGGTGGTCTACCTCGCGATCGCGGTGGTCCTGCCCGTGCTCACCCTGCTCTACGCCTCGGTGCAGCGCCTCGCCATCGTGTTCCCGCGGGCGGACAACTTCACTCTCGCCAACTACCGCACCGCGCTCTCGCTCGACGCGGTGCGGACCGCGCTGTGGGACAGCCTGTGGCTGGGCCTCGCCACCGCGAGCATCGGCGTGCTGCTGATGGGCTTCCTGGCCTGGATGATCTACCGCTCGCGCCTGCCCGGCGCCGGCGCGATCGAGTACGTGGTGATGTTCCCCCAGGCGGTGCCGCGGCTCGTGTTCGCGTTCGGGATGCTGTGGGCGTGGCTGATCTTCCCGATCCCGATCTACGGCACCCTCTGGCTGCTTCTGATCGCCTACCTCACCGTGTTCCTGCCGCTCGGCCTGCGCACCATCGCGGGGGTGATGCTGCAGATCGACCGCTCGCTCGAGGAGTCGGCGCAGATGTGCGGGGCCTCCTGGGGCTACCGCATGCGCACGGTCACCATGCCCCTGCTGCGCCCCGGGCTGATCGCGGCGTGGCTGCTGCTCTTCATCGCGAGCGTGCGCGAGCTCGGCGCGTCGATCCTGCTGACCGGCCCGAAGGCCAAGGTGATCACGCCCACCATCGTGGAGTCGTGGTTCTCCACCAGCACCGAGCTGACCGCGGCGATGGCCCTGCTCCAGACCCTCGCGGTGGCGGTCGCCCTCGCGCTGCTCTTCACGGTGGCCCGGCGCGCCGCCCAGCATCCCGGCGAATGAGCGCGCCGTCGCCGCCCGCCCCGGCCCGCACCGCGTCGATCGAGGTGCGCGACCTGGTGGTCCGCTACGGCCAGGTGGTGGCGGTGCGCGGCGTCACCTTTCAGGTCGCGGCGGGCGAGCACGTGACGCTGCTGGGCCCGTCGGGCTGCGGCAAGACCACCACCCTGCGCGCCATCGCCGGCCTCGAGCAGCCCGCCTCCGGCGAGATCCGGATCGACGGCACGCCGGTGTTCTCCTCATCGCCGCGGATCCAGGTGCCGCCGGAGCGGCGCGGCCTCTCGATGGTGTTCCAGTCGTACGCGATCTGGCCCCACATGACCGTGTTCGACAACGTGGCCTACGGCCTGCGGGTCCGCAAGATGGCGGAGCCCGCGATCGCGGAGCGGGTACGGTGGGCCCTCGACCTGGTCCAGCTGGGCTCGCTCGGCGCGCGCAGCGCCTCGAAGCTCTCGGGCGGACAGCAGCAGCGGGTGGCCCTGGCGCGCGCCTTCGTGTTCCAGCCCGCGGTGCTGCTCTTCGACGAGCCGCTCAGCAATCTCGACGCCAAGCTGCGCGCCGAGATGCGACTCGAGATCAAGGAGCTGCAGCGGCGCCTCGGCATCACCTCGGTCTACGTGACCCACGATCTCGAGGAGGCACTCGCCATCTCCGACCGGATCATCGTGATGCGCGACGGAGTGATCGAGCAGATCGGCACCCCGTCCCAGATCTACGACCTCCCCCGCAACACGTTCGTGGCCGACTTCGTGGGCTCGGCCAACCTGATCCGCGGTCGGCGGCGGCCGGACCTGGAGACGGACGGGCGGATCGTGCTGGAGACGCCGGGCGGCGCGATCGTGCACGGGACCGGGCACGGCCGCCGCGTCGGCGACGACGCCCTCTTCTCGGTCCGCACCGTGCACCTGCGCCTGGCTCGCGAGCGACCGGCCGCGGCGGTCAACGTGTGGCCGGCCACGGTGCGGCGCCGGGTGTTCCAGGGGGACTTCACGCAATATCACGTGGAGTGGGACGGCCGGCCGCTGGTGGCGCGCCAGGTCACCACCGACCCGGTGGACGAGGGCGACGCGGTCTATCTGATCGTCGATCCCCGCCACTGCGTGCTGCTGGAGGACTAGCGCCCGCTCCGGTCAGCCGCGCCGGTGAGCGTCGCCCGCGGCGGCCGCGCCGCTCATTTGATCCCGCCGCAGCCGCGTGGTGTCGACCGCTGGTCGCATTCGGGGAACGTCAGCATGTACCACACCGCGGAATCGGTCCCGTCCCACGCCTCGGTGATCCGATGCATGGCTTCTTGCTGGTAGTGCGCGAAGCTCGGGCGGCCGGCCCAATACGACACCTGGCTCAGCGTGAATTGCATGAAGTTGTTGTACTGGTAGGGCGTGCCGTGGCAATCGTCGGGATGGCACGGGCCTCCACCCCCATGGGTGAGGGTCTCGATCCGCCCGAGGATCCGAAAGAACGGCGAGCGCGCCGCCTCCGTCGCATTCTGGCTGAGGCCGGCCAGCGTGGCCATGGCCTGAATGTTCTGCTGATATAACGTCCCCGCGAACTTGAGCTGCTGGTAGAGAGACCAGTACGACGGCAGCAGGCTGTCCGATTTGTAGGCGTTGACCACCGCGGCGGTGGCCGCGAGAAGGAACGTCGTGGCCGAGGTCAGCCGGCGCTGCGCTTCGTCGTAGTCTCCGTGCGGGCCGATCACCAGCATCCGGCCCTGCGGCGAGCGCGCGGCCGGATACGGGTCGGCGAAGCGGAGGGTCGTATCGAACGCTTGCAGGTTCACCAGGGCCCCCGCGATGTCGATGTCGCGCAGGCGCCCCAGGTAGTAGGAGCTGGCTCCGGCCGCGATGGCGGCATTCACCGCGCTCTTGGCCGCCGTGAGGGTGTAGTGCGCGGACGTCAGTTGCTCCATGCCCCTCCGTACGAAGAAGGTGCGCCCGCGGCCGTCGTCGTCGGCCGCCGAGCCCCCGAGCAGATCGGCGATCCCACCAGCCAGCTGCCCTTGCGCGCGGACGATCAGCTGGGCCACGGTCGCCAGCTTCGGGCGCGTCGACGTGTTGGTCTGGTCCTTGATCGCCGGCAGCAGCGCTCCGCTGATGCCGCTGGAGAGATTGCGCGCGGCGGCAAACGGGCGTTGCAGCGCCGTCGCCTCCTGGCTCGTCAACACGGCCGCCGCCGGGCTCGGCAGGGTGAGCGCGACCGCGAGCAGCACCGGCAAGCCGACGAACCCGCTCGGGGCCGCGATCAGCCGCCGCATCATGTACGGAACGTGCATTTTGTCTTCCCTTGCGGTTAGAGGTTGTCGTGAAGTCGCTGGCCGGCGGCGCGGGGCTGGCCAGCGGGTGTTCGGAGAGACCGCCTTGGACATTCAGCCCCGACGGTCAGAGGGCCGCGGATTGCAGCAATGGAAGTGCCACGCACGGAGCCAGCACGCGGTCGAACTGGAATCGACACATATCGCGCCCGCGCGTGTCACGGTGTCATGAGACTGACGCGCGTGTTCGCGGCAGCGTTCGCACGCATGACGTGTACCCGCGGAGGCGGAACTTTTTCCGGTTACCTCACGTCATCGCCGACCGAGATTTGTTTTCCTACCGTCAGGCTCCATGGGGCAGAAGGCCGCTACGACGTCGTCGCCGGGGGCGATTTTTTTGTCCGACGATGGTGGAGCGGGGCAGCTCATCGCCACGACGGGCACGACGCGAACGCTGGCATGACGCGTCAGCGGGGCCGCGGGAGAGATCGTTCGTGTGCCCGGGTCGATACAGTTTGTCGATGCGCCGGCCGCGGTCTTCGCCTTGAAGCGGCGTCGCCGCAACCGGAAGTCGGCGTCTTGCCACGCGACCGGGTCGATCGCGCCCGCGTCGTCGTCGGAGTTGAGGAGGGAGCCGTAGACGCGCCGGACGGCGAGCCGCATCCCGCCGCCCGGCGATCCGTCCCGGCTGCGCCGCCTACGGTATGATGCGCGCCATGCCCGCCCCCCGGCCGATGACGCCGCACGATCTCACCCGCGTCCGGTTCGTGAGCGACCCGCAGATCTCGCCGGACGGGACGACGGTGGCCTTCGTGGTGACGACGCTGTCCGAGGAGCGGGACGAGTACCTCTCCGCGATCTGGCTGGTGGACGTGGCCGGCGGCGAGCCGCGGCGGTTCACCGCCGGCCCGCGGCGCGACACCACCCCCCGCTGGTCGCCCGACGGCGCGCGCCTGGCGTTCGTCTCCGAGCGCGAGGCCAAGAAGAAGGGCCAGCTCTACGTGATGCCGGCCCGCGGCGGCGAGCCGATTCGCCTCACCGACCTGCGCCACGGCGTGAGCGCGCCCCAGTGGTCACCCGACGGCGCCCGCCTGGCGTTCGTGGCGCGGGTGGGTGGGTGGTCGGAGCCCGAGTCCGAGGAGGAGAAGGCGAAGTCGCGGCCGCCGCGGGTCATCACCACGCTCAAGTACCGGTTCAACGGCGAGGGCTTCACCTATGACCGCCGCGGCCACGTCTTCGTGGTCGACGGGGCGGGGGGCGAGCCCCGCCAGATCACCGAGGGCGACCACGATCACGGCGATCCGGTCTGGTCCCCGGACGGACGGTGGATCGCGTTCGCGAGCGCCCGCCACGATGAGCGCGATCACGACGACGTCAGCGACATCTGGGTGGTGTCCGCGGAGGGAGGAGCACCCCGGCGCCTGACCGGGACGGCGGGGCCCGCGGTCCATCCGCGCTTCTCGCCGACCGGGCAGGCGGTGGCGTTTCTCGGCCGGACGATCGTCAACTCGTTCTCGAAGAACCTGCGGCTCTTCACCGTCCCGGTCACCGGCGGGGCGCCGGTCTGCTTGACCGCGGCGCTCGATCGCTCGTGCTCGCCCCTGGGCGTCGCGCCGGCCTGGAGCCCCGACGACCGCCTCACGATCGCGGCGGAGGATCAGGCCTCGCTCGGGCTCTATCGGGTGAATCGCGTCGACGGGTCCATTACCCGAATCGTCGAGGGCGAGCGCACCGTGACCGGCTACTCCCTGTCCGCCGACGGCGCCACGCTCGCCTTCGCGGCGAGCGACCCGGTGACGCCCGCCGAGATCTTCGTGTGCGCAGGCGACGGCCGCGGGGAGCGGCCGCTCACCGATCTCAACCGCGAATGGAAGCGGGAGGTGGCGCTGAGCCGACCCGAGCGCTTCCGCTTCGAGCGCGCCGGCTTCACGGTGGACGGCTTCGTGATGAAGCCCTTCGGCTTCGCGGCGGGCCGACGCTATCCCCTGCTCGTCAACGTGCACGGCGGCCCCCACGCCCAGTACGGGCTGTCCTTCTTCGACGAGTTCCAGGTCCAGGCCGGGGCCGGCTACGCGGTGCTGTTCACGAATCCCCGCGGTAGCCAGGGTTACGGCGAGACCTTCACCGGCGCGGTGGTCGGCGACTGGGGCGGCGGAGACTCGGCCGACGTGCTCGCCGGCCTCGACGCCGCCCTCGCCCGCTACGACTGGATCGACCCGGAGCGGCTCGGCCTGCTCGGCGGCAGCTACGGCGGCTTCATGACGAGCTGGATCGTGGGCCACTGCACGCGCTTCCGGGCCGCGTGCTCCGAGCGGGCGGTGAACGCGCAGACCAGCATGTTCGGCACCAGTGACATCGGCTACGTCTTCAACACCGTCGAGATGGGCGGGATCCGGCCGTGGGACGACATGGCGAAGTACCTCGAGCGCTCGCCGCTCTCCTACGCCCGCGACATCACCACCCCGCTCCTGATCATCCACTCCGAGGACGACCTGCGCTGCCCCATCGAGCAGGCCGAGCAGCTCTACGTGGCGCTCAAGACCCTGCGCCGCGAGGTGGTGTTCGTGCGGTTCCCCGACGAGAACCACGAGCTGTCGCGCTCGGGCCGGCCGCGCCACCGCCTCGAGCGCTTCCGGATCATCCTGGACTGGTTCGCCAAGTACCTGCCGACCACCTAGTCGGCCAGGTCCGCGAAGAGCGGCGTGCTGAGATAGCGCTCGCCGAACGATGGGACGATCACCACGATGAGCTGGCCCGCGCTCTCCGGGCGGCGGGCCACCTCGACGGCGGCCCAGAGCGCGGCGCCGGAGGAGATGCCGACCAGGAGGCCCTCCTCGCGGGCGGCCCGGCGCGCGGTGGCGAACGCGTCGTCGTTGGTGACCCGGATGATCTCGTCGTAGATCTTCGTGTTCAGCACGTCGGGCACGAAGCCCGCGCCGATGCCCTGGATCGGATGCGGGCCCTTCGCGCCGCCCGACAGCACCGGGGAGGCGTCGGGCTCGACCGCCACGCAGCGGAACGACGGTCGGCGGGCCTTCAGCACCTCGCCGACGCCGGTGATGGTGCCGCCGGTGCCCACCCCGGCCACCAGCACGTCGGCCCGTCCGTCGGTGTCGCGCCAGATCTCCTCCGCGGTGGTGCGGCGGTGGATCTCCGGATTCGCCGGATTCTGGAACTGCTGAGGGATGAAGTAGCGCGGATCGGCCGCCGCCATCTCCTCGGCACGCTGGATCGCCCCCGGCATGCCCTCGGCGGCCGGGGTCAGGATCAGCTCGGCGCCGTAGGCCCGCAGGAGCTGTCGCCGCTCGCGGCTCATGCTGTCCGGCATCAGGAGCACCAGCCGGTAGCCGCGCGCCGCGCACACGAACGCCAGCCCGATGCCGGTGTTGCCCGAGGTCGGCTCGAGGATGATGGTGTCGGGCCTGATGCGCCCCGCCCGCTCCGCCGCGTCGATCATGGACAGGCCGATCCGGTCCTTGACGCTGTGGGCCGGATTGTAGAACTCCAGCTTCGCGACGACCAGCCCCACCGCCCGGTCGGCGAGCCGGCGAATCTGCACCAGCGGCGTGTTGCCGACCAGCGCGGTGACGTCGCGGGCGATCTTCACGGCGGTCGCTCCCTCTGGATCTAGTCGCGGAACGCGGGCATCACCGTCTCGCCGAAGCGCCGCATCGAGGCGAGGATCCGCTCGTGTCCCAGGTAGCCAAAGCTCATCTGGGCCAGCACGTGGCCCACGCCCGCGTCGCGGAGCGCGGCCATCTGCTCGGTCACGCGCGCGGGAGTGCCGCAGAGCGCGCCGGTGGCCAGCGAGAACCGGACCGCCTCGTCCTCCGACACGCGCGGGTCGTTGAACGGGTTCACCACCGCGGGGTCCACCCGGTAGTCGTCCGGGTTGTGGGCGGCGCGCGCGTGCAGCATGTGCCGGCGGGTGTGCCCGAGCGTCTCGGCCAGCTCGTCCTCGGCCTGCGCCTGGCTCGGCGCCACGTAGACGTGCCGCCACACCGCCACCTCGCGGCGGCGGCGGTCGCGCAGCGGCTCGGGGTGCCCGCCCGCCACGAGGCCGTTCTCGTAGAGCTTCAGGCGCGCGCCGATCGATTCGAGCGGGATCCGCGAGGTCAGGATGGGCACCCCCAGGCGCCCGCACTCCTCGAACGAGGCCTCCGTCACCACGCTGCGCCAGATCGGCGGATGCGGGCGCTGGTAGACCCGCGGCCGCAGCGCGGGCAGGCTCATTTGGAAGAACTTGCCCTGGTAGACGAACGGCTCTTCGGTCCACGCGCGGGTCAGGACCTCGAGGGCCTCGGCGCTGCGCTCACGGCTGTCGTCGCTGCGCAGGCCGTAGCCCACGAACTCGTACTCGTTGTAGAGGCTGCCACGACCCACTCCCACGTCGAGCCGGCCGCGGCTCAGATTGTCGAGCAGGGCGAGCTGGACGGCGAGCCGCACCGGGTGTCGCAGCGCGAGCTGGATCACCGCGAAGCCGATGCGCACGCGGCTGGTGCGCGCGGCGAGCGCGCTCGCGAACGGGATCGGATCGCAGTACACCGCCTCGCCGGTGAAGTTGTGCTCGGTGAGCCAGACCGAGTCGAAGCCCACCGTCTCGGCCAGGCAGGCCTGCTCGAGCTGCTCGCCGATCGCGGCGTGGTCGCCCTCGGGCGACGGTGAATGCGCCAGCGTGAGCCAGCCGAAGCGCATGGCCGACCCGATCAGGCGCCGATGAGGCTGCGGCTCAGCTCGATCTCGCCGAGATGGGTCATGCCGTGGGTGAGGCCCACCTGTCCCAGGCACTGCACCACCGTCATGTCGCCCAGCGGCTTGACCGTGACGACCTTCTCCAGGAGGGCGGGCGAGGCCCCCGCGATCAGCTCGTCGGTCCCCGCCCACACCCGACCCATGTACTCGCGGAAGAGCGGCACGTCCTTGATCCGGAGCGCCTGCGCCTCCTCGGTGGACATGCCGGTGCCCTGCGCGGCGGGGGGCAGGCCGAGCTTCTCGCCGTAGCCGGCCTCCACCCAGATCGGCGGCTTCCGGTCCTGGATCACCCAGCGCACGATGTTGTCCTCGGTGCGCGTGTAGTGCCAGACCCCCCAGGCGATGGTGTTGGCCCTGGAGGGGCGCGCCGGCACCGTGTGCAGCTGGTCCGGCGTGAGATCGGCCATCACTTTGTCGAGGCCGGCGTGGAGCCGCGTGAGGTTGGCGCGAATGAAGTCGGCCGCGGTGACCATGAGCTCGAGTTCCTCCTCGGCAGCCCTTGTACCACGCTCCGCCGCCCGATGGTGGACTTTCGGCCGACGTCCATCGGCCGTCGCGTCCGATGATGCTGGCGTGAAGTGGTCCCGTCGACACGCGCGCGGGCCAGACCGGGTGATCGAGTGATGGAGGGCCGGCGTGCGGATCGGGTATACTGATCTGCGTTACCCGGCTCCGAGGAGCGTTGCGACGGGCGCCAGGCCCGCCAGGCTCGGAGCGGCCGGCCGCCCGGTCGGCTCGGAACAACGGCGCTCGCAAACTCCAGCTCACACGAGGAGGGCGCGAGATGAGCGCCACTGCCAGGACCAGCCACTCACCGGACCACGTCGTCACCGATCTCAAGCTGTCCGACTGGGGCCGCAAGGAGATCCAGATCGCGGAGACGGAGATGCCCGGTCTCATGGCCATCCGCGAGGAGTACGCGAGCCAGCAGCCCCTGCGGGGGGCCCGCATCGCCGGGTCGCTGCACATGACCATCCAGACCGCGGTGCTGATCGAGACCCTGCAGGCCCTCGGGGCCGAGGTCCGCTGGGCCTCCTGCAACATCTTCTCGACCCAGGACCACGCGGCGGCCGCCATTGCGGCGGTGGGCACCGCGGTGTTCGCGCGCAAGGGCGAGTCGCTCGACGAGTATTGGGACTACACGCACCGCATCTTCGAGTGGCCGCAAGGCGGTCACGCCAACATGATCCTCGACGACGGCGGCGACGCGACGCTGCTGCTGCACCTCGGGGCGGTCGCCGAGAAGGATCCCGCCGCGATCGCCCATCCCGACAACGAAGAGGAGACCGCGCTCTTCGCGGCGATCCGCCACCAGCTGGCCAAGGATCCCACGTGGTACTCGACCCGCATCGGCAAGATCCGCGGGGTGAGCGAGGAGACCACCACCGGGGTCAAGCGGCTCTACCAGATGGCCAAGGACGGCCGGCTGAGATTCCCGGCCATCAACGTCAACGACTCGGTGACCAAGTCCAAGTTCGACAATCTCTACGGCTGCCGCGAGTCGCTGGTCGACGGCATCAAGCGGGCCACCGACGTGATGGTGGCGGGCAAGATCGCGGTGGTGTGCGGCTACGGCGACGTGGGCAAGGGCTCCGCCCAGGCCCTGCGCGCGCTGTCCGCCCAGGTGTGGGTCACCGAGATCGATCCCATCTGCGCCTTGCAGGCGGCCATGGAAGGCTACCGGGTGGTGACCATGGACGAGGCCGCCGACCAGGCCGACATCTTCGTGACCTGCACCGGCAACTTCCACGTCATCGGCCACGCACACATGGCCCGGATGAAGAACAACGCGATCGTGTGCAACATCGGCCACTTCGACAGCGAGATCGACATCGCCTCGCTCAAGCAGTACAGGTGGGAGAACATCAAGCCGCAGGTCGACCACGTCGTCTTCCCCGACGGCAAGCGCATCATCCTGCTCGCGGAGGGACGGCTGGTCAACCTGGGCTGCGCCACCGGGCACCCCAGCTACGTCATGAGCTCGTCGTTCGCCAACCAGGTCATCGCGCAGATCGAGCTGTACACCAACCCTGACAAGTACCAGATCGGCGTCTACGTCCTGCCCAAGCATCTCGACGAGAAGGTGGCGCGGCTGCAGCTCCGAAAGCTGAACGCGCACCTCACCGAGCTGACCGACACGCAGGCCCGCTACATCGGCGTGGAGAAGTCGGGGCCCTACAAGCCGGATCACTACCGATACTAGGCGCGCGCGCTTCCTGAACCGCCCCTCACCCCTGCCCTCTCCCCTCCGGGGAGAGGGTGAGGGCTCGGGAGGGTGGGGCGCGAGACGGTGAGGGCAGGGTTGCCGAGGGGTCGGGCGGTTCGGTAGCCTACCGGGCATGAAGATCACCACGATCGAATCGCTCCACGCCGACGCGGGCTGGCGGAACCTCGACTTCCTCAAGATCAGCACCGACGAGGGCATCGTCGGCTGGAGCGAGTACAACGAGTCCTTCGGCGGCCTCGGGGTCTCCGCGGTCATCGCCGAGCTCGCGCCGACCCTGATCGGCCAGGACCCGCGCCCGTGGGAAGCCCACGTGGCCTTGCTGTACGCGCTTCGCCGTCAAGCCGCCGGCGGCGTGGTCCAGCAGGCCATCGGAGCGATCGAGAACGCGCTGCTCGACGTCAATGCCCGCGCCCTCGGGGTGCCGGTGTACGCGCTCCTGGGCGGGCCGATCCGCACCCGCCTCCGCCTCTACTGGTCGCACTGCGCCACCTACCGGGTGAGCCGGGCGCGCGAGATGGAGCTGCCGCCGGTGCGGACGCTGGGCGACGTCACCGCGCTCGGCCGTGAGGTGGTGCGGAAGGGCTACACCGCGCTCAAGACCAACGTGCTGCTGCTGGGTGACGGACGTCCCCGCGCCCACGTCCCCGGCTTCGCGCGCGGCGAGGGCTTCCCGGAGCTGAACGCGGACCGCCACGTCGTCGAGGCGATGCGCGCGCAGCTCGCCGCCTTCCGCGAGGGCGCCGGACCCGGGATGGATGTCCTGGTGGACCTGAACTTCAACTACAAGACCGAGGGCTTCCTCAAGATGGCCCGCGCGATGGAGCCCTTCGACCTGTTCTGGGTCGAGATGGACACCCGCGATGCGAGCGCGCTGGCCTACGTGCGGAGCCGCACCACCATTCCGGTCGCCTCGTGCGAGTGCCTCTTCGGCCGCCGGGACTACCGGCCCTTCTTCGAGCGGCACGCGGTGGACGTCGCGATCATCGACACCCCGTGGAACGGGGTGGCCGAGTCGCTGAAGATCGCGGCGATGGCCGAGGCCTACGAGATCAACGTGGCCCCCCACAACTTCTACGGCCACCTCGCCACCATGATGAGCGCGCACTTCGCCTCGGTGGTGCCAAATCTGCGGATCATGGAGATCGATCCGGACATGGTGCCGTGGCAGGACGACCTGGTCACCGTGAAGCCCGAGATCCGGGACGGCCACCTGCTGCTGCCCGGCGGGCCGGGATGGGGGACCGAGATCGACGAGGAGGCGGTGCGGGCGCATCCGCCCCGGCCGCGCCGCTAGCTCGAATCTTCCTTCGGCGGCTCGTCGGCCCGCCACAGCCGCACGTCGCGACGGGGCACCGGCAGGTCGATGCGCGCCTCCGCGAGGCCGGCGTAGATCGCGTCGGCCAGCTCGCTCTGGATCGTCTCCGCGTCGCCGAAGCGGTCCGTCCACGCCCGCAGCTCGAAGTCGAGCGACGACTCCCCGAAGCCCATCAGGACCACCGCGGGCGCGGGCTGGTCCAGCACGAGCGGATGCTTCGCGGCGATGCCGATCAGCAGCTCGCTCACCTGCTTGGGGGCCGCCCCGTAGGCCACCTTGACCGGCAGCACGATCCGCCGCCGCAGATCCGAGTAGGTCCAGTTGATGAAGTTCTGGGAGACCAGCTGGGAGTTCGGGATGAACACCTCTGCGCCGTCGGCGGTGCGCACGAGGGTGGCGCGCGCGCCGATGTGGCGCACCTCTCCGCCCACCCCGGTGATCTGCACGACGTCGCCCAGGTGCAGCGGGCGCTCGAAGAGCAGGATCAGGCCGGACGCGAAGTTGTTGACGAGGTTCTGCAGCCCCAGCCCCGCGCCGACCCCGAACGCGCCGGCGAGGATGGTGAGCTTGGTGAGGTCCACCCCGAGGGCGGCGAGGGCCAGCGTGAAGCCGCTGAGCACCAGGGCGTACTGGATCACGAGCGACATCGCCAGCGGCAGCCCCTTCGCCAGGCGCACGCGGGGGAACACGTCCTCGGCCAGCAGCAGCCGCACCGCACCGGCCACCACGAACGACAACCAGATGGTCAGCGCGAAGATCGCCAGGTCGCCGAGCGAGATCCGGATCGCGCCCCAGCCCCACTCCACGGTCAGCGCGCGGCGCACCGCCGAGGCCACCGCGGGCAGCAGGGTCAGCGACGCGAGGGTGGCCGCCATCCACGCGAGCACCCCGATCCAGCGCAGGACCCGCACGATCCGCCGCTCGAGCGCAGCCCGCGCGTGCTGCACCGCGGACAGCAGGCCCAGCGGGCGGCTTCGCAGCAGGACCGCGATCAGCCCCTTCGCGACCTGCAGCGCGGCGAGGATCGCCAGGCCGAAGTACGCGCTGCCGAGGGCGCCGGCTCCGATGAGGCGGCCCAGCCCCGCGTAGCCGAGGCTGCCGACGACGAAGGCGCTCGCGAAGGCGGCGAGCAGGAGGCGGCCGAAGAGGCGGAGGGCGGCCCCCTCCATCGCATCCACCTCGGGAACCACGAGCCCTTCGGGACCGCGCGCCCTCAGCACCCAGAGCGTCCCCGCGCTGGCCACGAGCATCTCGGCGAGGAACACCAGATGCTCGAAGAGCGGAGCGCTGGCGATCACCGAGCGGATGGCGTCCACCACGAAGAGCGCCCCGAAGACGTAGAGCACCGGGGCCACCGAGCGGTCGAGCGACGGCCGGATGAGCCGGATCACCGGCACGATCGCGATCACTGCGATCAGCCGCATGAGGGTCGGCGTGGCTTCCTCGTAGATCCACGGGGCCACCAGGCAGGAGACCAGCAGCGCCGAGGCGATCGGACGCCTGAAGACCTCGACCACCGTCACGATGATCGGGTCGTCGGCGGTCCAGCGGCTGGCGACCCGCCGGCCGCGCCACAACACGGCCAGCAGGATCAGGAACAGCAGAACGTGCAGGGGCACGCGCGCGGCGTGCTGCTGCCCGAGCTCCGCGGCCAGCCCCTGCCCAGCGCCCATCACGTCGCGCGCGGCCGCCGCGGTCTGCTCCACCGCGCCGGCCCAGATCCCCCGGTCCCAGAGCGGCGGTCCCTCCCGCTGCCCGAGCCGGTGCAGCCGCTCGGAGCGGGCCTGGGCGGCCCGGCTCAACGCCTCGTCGGCCCGCCGCTGCAGCTGAGCCAGGCGGTACTGGGCGAGCAGCAGCGTCGACAGTCGGGTCTCCACGCGGGCGCGCGTGGTGTTGATCGCGCCCACGATGCCGTCGATCTGGCTCAGCACCACCGGCGGCGCGCCCGCGGCGGCCGCGCCCTCGCGCGAGCGCAGCCAGCTGTCCCGCAGGCCGGCGAGCCGCGCGCGCTCCTGCTCGACCCGGCTCGCCCACTGCGTCAGCGTCTCGTTCCAGCCTCGCAGCTTCGCGCGCGTGGCCTCCCAGGTGGCCCCGACCTCCTCGACGACCGACAGCGGGGGGCTGCCCTCGAGGCGCTTGCGGGTCTGCTCGAAGCGGGTCTGCAGCTCGGTGGCCTGTCGCGGGAGCGCGTCCAGGATGGCCTGCACCTCGCGGGTCGGGGTGAACGCCGCGTCCTGGCTGTCGAGCAGGCCACGCAGCTCGGCCGCGCGCGCGGCTACCTCGGCCAGCGGGATCGGTCCGCTGCTCTCCGGCGCGGTCGGCGCGGGCGGGCTCTGGGCGTACGCGCCACTCGCGCCGGCCAGGAGCAGACCCAGCGCGCAGGCGAATCGGGCTCCCGCTCGCCGCATCGCCGAGGCGCCTCGTTCCTAGGGAAACGTCCGGAAGGTCCGCAGCATCGAAGCGCGGGCGTCGGGGCCGGGCGAGGCGAACGGCAGCACCACCGGCGTGACGCCGGTCCGCGCGAAGGCGGCGATCTGCGCGCGGCAGCGGTCGGCCGGGCCCACCGCGCCCAGCCCGTCCAGCACCCGATCCGAGATGCTCTTCACCGCGTTCGCCCGATCGCCCGCCTTCCAGGCGCGGTTCACCGCCTCCACCTCCTCGGCGAAGCCGCAGTCCCGGAAGAACCGCGCGTAGGCGCCGACGATGGCGTAGCCGGTAATGTCGCGGGCGAGCGCCTCGCGCACCGGCCCGGCCTCGTCGGTGACGCAGGTGCGCACGTACACCGCCACGTCGAGATCCGAGAGGCGGCGCCCCGCGCGCTTCGCGCCGTCCTCGACCGAGCGCAGCGACGCCGACATCGCGGACGGCGGGATCCAGTTGAGCAGAACTCCGTCCGCGACCTCGCCGGCCAGCTCGCACATCTTCGGGCCGAGCGCGGCGAGATAGACGCGCGGCGGGGGCGACGGCGCGGGGATCCCGAGGCGGAAGTTCTTGAGCCGGTAGAACCGGCCCTCGAAGTTCACGCGCTCCCCGGAGGCGGCCATGCGGATGATCTGCACGGCTTCCCGCATCTGCTGGATGGACGGCACGAACGGCAGCCCGTGCCACTGCCCGACGATGATCTCGCTGGAGAGGCCGATGCCCAGGGCGAACCGCCCAGGCGCCAGGTGCGCGAGGGTGGCCGCGGCCTGCCCGTACACGATCGGGGTGCGGGTCTGCACCGGGATGACCCCGTTGGCGATCTGCAGCGTCTGCGTGTGCGTGGCGATCAAGGTGGACAGCACGATGGCCTCGGTGCCCGAGGCCTCGCCGATCCACGCGGTGCGATAGCCGCGCGTCTCGGCCTCGCGGGCGATGGCGGGTAGCTCGCCGAGCGGCATCGCGAGGCCGGTGAGCGCGATGTCGACGGCCATCAGATCCGCTCGCTCACGATGAACCGCTTGTTGTGGGTGTAGGGGCGCACCTCGGGCTTCCAGCGGCCGATGTCGGAGGTGTCGTTCCACGACTGGGACATCGGCAGGTCGGCGCGCTCCACCTCGTAAGCGGCCAGGTAGCGCGGCTCCCCCGGGGTCTCGGTCCGGTAGCGCGCGACGTTGACGCAGCCGGGGAGCTTCAGCAGCAGCGGGACGTGCTCCACGTCGTAGAGCTCGTTGAACAGCTGCTCGCGATGCGGCTCGATGTCCATCATCACCCAGAAGACGTACGGGGTGCGGTAGGTGAGGCCCGCGTTGCTCCCCACCCACTCGTAGGCCGCGAGGTGACGGTTCATGGTGTGCGGGCGGATGTCGGTCGGCCAGCGTCCGGACTCGCCCGCCTGCTTCCACTCGGGGCTCTGCAGCACCGCCGCGCTCTCCATCTCGTAGGCCGCGATGTAGCGAGGGTCGGTGGGCGCCGGCTGCCGGTAGCGCGTGGCCCGGATCACGCCGGGCACCGCGGCGAGCCGCGGCAGGTGCTCGTGGTCGTAGACGTCGTTGAACGTCTTCTCGTGGTCGTGGGCCACGTCCATCCGCACCAGGTACAGGAAGCGCGCGCTCATCGGGCTCTCCTCTCTCTCCCGCTTGCCCCGGGCGGGCTTCCCCCGTATTGTCTGTCGGGGCCGGGCTGCCGGCTGACTGTACCGCGCCGGGCCCCGCCGCGCACCCCAAACTCGAAGAGGAGACCATCGCGATGCCGCCAGTGGACCCGAATCAAGTCCTGATGACCGGCGAGAACTCCTTCATTCGCCTGAGCCCGGACGGAGGCAAGACGCTGTCGGATCGCGCGAGCCACTGGCGGGTGCTCTGGTGTCCGGCCGGCGCCGGTCACACCCTCTTCCTGCAATCCACGCTGACCGACAACCGGCCGCGCGTCTACAGCGACAACATCGCGGTGGCCCGCTGGCTGCAGAAGACGATCGAGACCCTGCTCTTCCCGGCCTTCGCGGACACCGGGCTCCCGGTCGTCCACGCCCACTTCAACCGGCAGGGCGGGCCCTGGTCCACCGCCATCGAGACGGTGAACACGACGGACACCCACATCACCATGTCCTGGTACGACTGCATCGAGCCCTTCGTGCTGCACGCGCCGCCCGGCTTCAACGACCGGCCGCTCGGGGTGTTCAGCACGTTCTTCCCCGCCCGCGCCGCGCAGCTCGAGATCAATGGCAAGACTGCGGCGGGCAGCGTGTGGCCCGAGATGCGCGGCGATCGGCAGGGCAGCAGCGCCACCCTGGCCTGGTCCGAGACCTGGGTGAAGCCGCGCGGATAGCGGGGCGGGCCGGATGAGCGGGCGGCTCGACGGCAAGGTCGCGGTCATCACCGGGGGCGGGAGCGGCATCGGCCGCGCCACCGCGTTCACCTTCCTGCGCGAGGGCGCGACGGTGGTGATCGGCGACCTGAACGAGGCGAGTCTCGGCGAGACCGGGGCGCTCGCCCGCACCCAGGGCGCCGGCGATCGCCTGGCCTCGCTTCGCGCCGACGTCTCGGCGGAGCGGGACGTGGCCGCCCTGGTCGGGCTCGCCGTCGAGCGCTTCGGCGGCCTCGACTGCATGTTCAACAACGCGGGGGTGGGCGGCGCCTTCGGACCGATCGGCGAGACCACCGTGGAAGAGTGGGACTTCACCTTCGCGGTCCTCGTCCGCGGGGTGTTCCTGGGCATGAAGCACGCGTCGAATCGGATGAAGGCACAGGGGCGGGGCGGCAGCATCATCAATACCGCCTCGGTGGCCGGGATCGGCGGCGGCGCGGGCCCGCATGCCTACTCCGCCGCGAAGGCCGCGGTGGCGAACCTGAGCCGCGCGGTGTCGGCGGAGATGGCCGCGCACCGCGTGCGGGTCAACGCGATCGCGCCGGGGCTCATCAAGACGCCGCTGGCCACCGGGCATCGGGAGGACGCGTGGGAGCGACTGGTCCAGCAGAAGCAGCCGTGGCCGGACCTCGGCCTCCCTCAGCACATCGCGGACACCGCGCTCTTCCTCGCCAGTGACGAATCGCGATTCATCACCGGCCAGGTCATCGTGGTGGACGGCGGGCTGACCGCGCTGGGGCCCGACATCTTCGGCCACGACGTCGACAGCCGGATGCTGCGAAAGGCCGGGCTCAACACCGGGTCGACCGGCGTGCCGGGCCGCGTGCGCGAGGTGCGGCGCACCTAGTGCTGGTACCGCAGAACCCGCGCCGGAAGCTGGCCGTGGTCGGGACGGCTTGCGTGCTCGGCGGGATCCTGATCCTGTTGCTGGCGGCCGGTGTCATCGGCGATGCGCGTGACATCCACGCCCCGCGGTGGGTCGTGGGCGCGGCCGGCCTCGCCTTCGTCCTCGCGGGGATCGCGGTCGCCGCCGGACCGGCCGACGGTCGCCCCACCACGGCGAGCGCGCCGGGCACGTGGCGAAGCAGCCTGCTGGGCGGCGCGATCGTCGGCCTGATGGCGGTCGCCCCCAACTGGATCGCGTTCGGGCCGGGCGAGCGGCGCTTCGGCGGCATGCTGGGTCTACCGTTCCTCGCCGTCTCCTCGGCCGTGAGCGAGACGACGGGACGCGTCGCCTTCGGGATCGGCGCGGTGCTGCTCGACGTCGTCTTCGTGTGGATCGTGGTCCGCGGGCTTCGCGCCGCGCTCGCGCGCCGGGCCGCGGCCCGGAGCTGATCCCGGGGGACCCGTCCGCCTCAGACGCCGGTGCCGAAGCCTCCCGCGCTTCGCACCGTGTTGGCCTCGCCCATGTGGCCCGCCGCGTGGAACAGCGCGATGTTGCTCAGGACCAGCGCGCGCGAGCGGCCGGGCAGCATCTTGGCCAGCGTCTCGGTCCGCACTCCGAAGGCCCCGGCCGCCGCCGCTCCCTCCACCCGGTCCGCCGCGACCGTCCCGTCCCAGTCCGTCGGCGTGAAGCCGGAGATCACGTCGCGCGTGCGGAGGCCGACCGCGTCGCGATAGGCGCGCAGGGCGCCCAGGTCGATCTGCCGGGTGAGATCGCTGACCTCGGCGCTGGTCATGCCGATGCCGAAGTCGGGACGGCCGATCCCGAGGCGCCGCTTCCACCCGTCGTCGAGCACCGGGCTGACGCCGGCCAGGACCTGGTTCACCATGATGTCCTCGGCGCGCGCGATGTGCCACAGGAGCCACGCGAGCGAGTTGAGGTCCTCGCGGGGCCGGACGCGCATCTGCTCGTCGGTCACTCCGCCGAAGGTCCGCTCCGCGCTCGACATCTTGTTGCCTCCCACCGCGGCCGAGTGCACCGCGGCGTGCTGGTCCAGGAACAGGTCGCGCAGGTTCATCGAGATCTCTCCTCAGATCGAGACGTGGCCGCCGTCGACGAAGAGCGAGGCGCCGGTGACGTACGAGGCGTCGTCGGAGGCCAGGAACAGGATGCACGCCGCGACCTCCGCGGGGGTCCCCGGCCGCTTGAGCATGGTGCCGCGCCCGAACTCGGTCCGAAACTCCTCCGCGCTCTTGCCTGCGTCGGCAGCCCGGCGCTCGTGGAAGCGCGTGAAGATCGGGCCGGGGCAGACCGCGTTGACCCGGATGCCCTCGGCCGCGTGATCGAGCGCCATGGCCCGGGTGAGTCCGGCCACCGCGGCCTTGGTGGTGTCGTACTGCACCATGCGCCCCCCGGCTACCACCGCGCGAATCGATGCCACGTTGACGATGCTGCCGCCCCCCGCCTCGCGCATGAACGGGATCGCGGCCTTGGCGCAGAACGCGTAGCCCTTGACGTTCACGCCGAGGATCGCGTCCCAGCTCGCCTCGCTCGCTTCCACCACCGTCTGATACAGACGCATGCCCGCGTTGTTGACCAGGATGTCGAGCCGGCCCAGCTCCTGGCGCGCCGCCTGGACGAACGCCGCGCACTCGGCCTCGCGCGCCGCGTGCATCTCGCGGAAGATCGCGCGGCCGCCGGTCGCCCCGATCTCGGCCGCGACCACGCGGCCCCGCTCCGCGTCGACGTCCGCGATGGCCACGTGCGCGCCTTCCTCCGCGAAGCGCCGCGCGGTGGCCTCGCCGATGCCGGAGGCGCCGCCGGTGATCGCCGCCACCTTGCCGCTGAGCCGGCCCATCCGGTCGCCCTCAGCGCGCGAGGGCCGAGCGCATGACCGCCAGCCCTATCCGCAGGCCGACCGGCAGCCCGGCCTCGTTCATCTCGAACTCGGGCGCGTGGTGCGGCCGCGCGGCGCCGCTCGCCGATCCGATGCCGACCCGGAAGTAGCACCCCGGCCTCTCGCGCAGGAACAGGCTCATGTCGTCGCTCGCCATGACCACCCGTCCCTCGGTCACCGAGTCGGCGCCGACCTCCCGGCTGGCGCACTCGCGCACGAAGGCGCTCTCGCGCGGATGGTTCACCACCGCGGGGCACGAGCCGCCGTCGAGCCGCAGGTCCGCCTCGGCCCGATAGGCCCTCGCGATGTCGGTCACGAAGGCCCCGAGACGGGAGACCAGGTGATCTCGCACCGACGGCTCGAACGCCCGGATCGTGCCCTTCATGATCGCCCGGTCGGGCAGGATGTTGCCTTTCGTGCCGGCCACGATCTGTCCGACCGTCAGCACCGCGGTCTCCTGAGCCGGGATCTCGCGCGACACGATGCTCTGCATGCCGAGCAGGATGTTCGCGGCCGCGGTGATCGGATCGATGGACAGATGCGGCATCGCCCCGTGGCCGCCGGTGCCGCGCACCTCGACGCTGAAGGCGTCGGCCGACGCCATCGACGGCCCGGGCCGCACCTGGACCTGGCCCACCCGCTGCTGGGTCGTGAGATGCAGCCCATAGACCTCGTCGACGTGCGGGTCCTCGAGCGCGCCCGCCTCGATCATGGGCCGGGCGCCGCCCAGCACCTCCTCGGCGGGCTGGAAGATGAAGACGGCCGTGCCGGGAACGTCGTCGCGCCGCTCGGCCATGATCTCGGCGAGGGTGATCGCGATCGCGGTGTGCCCGTCATGTCCGCACGCGTGCATGACGCCCGGCGTCCCGGAGACGAAGGGCGCGTCGAGCAGCTCGGTCAGCGGCAGCGCGTCGATGTCGGCGCGCCAGGCGACGGTGCGACCCGGCCGGTCGCCGTGCAGCACGCCCACCACCCCGGTCCCGCCGACGCCGGTCCGGACGTCGAGCCGGGCCGCGTGCAGCCGCTCCGCGATGATCTCGGCGGTGCGGGTCTCCTGATGGCTCAGCTCGGGATGCCGGTGGAAATCGCGGCGCAGCGCGAGCAGGCCGTCGCCGCGCCGGCCCACCTCGTCCTTCCACTCCGGACGCGTCTTGCTCATCGTCGTGCTCGTCCCCCTCGCGGAAATTTTGCGCGGTCCCGATGCTGCTCTGCCGTGCGCCTCGCTGTCAACCGTCCCATTCGTTACCCACATTGCCCCCGGCCCTGGCCAACCTGTGGCTCCCAACCTGGGCACGGTTCGCATCCGCCGCTCGCTTTCCGATGGTTTACCGGGTGGCCCGCCCCTTGCTCTCCACTGACCCTCATGGACAAGAGACAGCGTAGCCGCCGACACCACTCCCGCAAAGATGTCTCGTGGACGGCCTGGGTCAAGGTCGGAAGCCGCCGACTCCGTTGCCACACCGTGGATCTCAGCGCCAACGGCACGAAGCTGAAGCCGCGGGCCGAGATGGCGCCGGGCACCGCCGTCGAGCTGCAGCTTCAGCCGCCGGACGGGCATCCGGTCAACGTGGCCGGCCTGGTCTGGCGCCTCGACACGGATGGCATGGCCGTGATGTTCCTCCGCAACATTCCCGTGCAGTTCACCACGTCCGGGACGCGGCCCGAGAACGGGCGCCGAGGCTGGCGCTAGGCTCCCGCGTCTCGCGGGCGTGAGCCAGCCGCCCGCGCGGCGCCGCCGGCTCACCGCTCCGGGCAGCACTCGCCGTGCCGCGTCGGCCGCGGGACGTCGAGTCCGGGATTGCGATCGAAGAAGCCCGACGGCTTGAGCGTGAAGCCGATGGGCACCACCGGCATCACCGGCCAGTCCTCGGGACGGACCACGTGGTGCGCCCCGAAGGTGTACCAGACCACCACGTCGGTGTTCTCCAGCGGCGCATCGTCCTGCACGTAGCTCGGCAGGCCGGCGCCTCCCGGGTGCTGGTTCGGGTATTCCCCCGCCGCGTAGCGCTCGCGCGGATCGTAGCGGGTGACCCACAGATGCCGCGTCATGAATCCGGCGCGGCGGGTGACCGAGGCGTCGGGCCCCGCGAACGGGCGCACGTTCTCGCCGGGCATCAGCTTGTAGCCGACCGGCTCGCCCATCCGGTTGCGCGCCGAGGGGTTCACGATCTTCCAGAAGCGCCCGGCGAGCGGATCCGCCAGCCGCTGGGCCGAGGCTTCCGACGACAGCAGCGTGGCCTCCGCGTGGAAGGCGTTGTGGTGCGGGTTGTCGGGGCCGGGCGGATCGGCCACCGTGTTGATCTCGTAGACCGAGTTGTCGGGTCCGTCCACCATCATGTCGAGGCGGGCGCAGAAGAAGTGCTGGTGGATCGGTCCGTACACACCGGGGGCGACCATCTCGCCCCAGCGCGGCCGGTCACCGGGCCGCTCGGCGCCGTTGGAGATGACGCCGGTGAGCTTGACCTCGAGCTGGATGGCCCCGTCCTGGCCGAAGTACCAGTAGAAGCCGTACTCGTAGTTGCCGACGGTGGAGATGGACGAGACGACCAGCCGCCGGGCGCGCCGCACCTCGGTCGTGCCCAGTCGCCAGTCGAAGTGCTTCCAGAGGATGCCGGCGTCCTCCTCGTGGATGCAGATCGCGTTCGGCAGCGGGACCGCGCGCCCGCGGCTGTCGTTCACCACCGCGTCGAGATAGCGGATCTCGCCCAGGCAGTCGCACCCGTTCTCGAGCGCGTTGGCCAGGGTGCCGATGCCGTACTCGCCCACGTCGAAGGCGTTGCGGTGGAAGTAGGTCGGCCGCGGGTCGCCGTAGGGCACCACCATGTCCGCGACCGAGGCGCGATAGAGCACGGGACGCTCCCGGCCGCCGTCCTCGTAGGTGACGGTGTGGAGCACGAGGCCTTCGCGGGGCGTGAATCCGATCCGCATGCGCCACTTCTGCCAGCTCAGCTCGTGGCCCTCCAGCGCGAAGCTCGGGCCTTCGGGCTGACGGATCTCGATCGGCTTGAGCCCGGTGCGGAGGCCCGCGGCTTCCGGGGAGTAGCCGGCGTCCTCGGGAGGCAGCGGAATCACCCCGCCGTCCACGACCTCGAGCACGGTCATCGCGTTGAGGTCCACCACCGTGAGCAGGTTCGCCACCGGCCGCGCGTAGCCGTTGTCCTGCGGATGGCGCCGCACCCAGGTGAGCGCGCGCACCAGCCGCCGGCCCTCGTCGGCCGGGAAGCCGAAGTGGCCCGCCGACCAGCTGTCCACCATGGCCAGGCTCAGGTCGGTGACGCCGCGCTTGCGCATGGCCTCCTGCCAGCGTGGGTCGGCACGCACCGCGGCCTCGCAGTCCACGAACTCGTCGAGGACGATCGCGGGCTGGGCGCCGGGCACGTGCTCCCACGAGACCACGCGGCCGTCGGACAGCGAGACGGTGGCCTCGTAGGTCTTGCCCTCGGCGCGGTCCACCACCACCACGCAGGCGGTCCGCTCCACCGCGTCGCCGGGCCGATGACCCAGCACGACCTTCTTGGCCGGCTCGTGCAGCATGGAGAAGATCACGCGCACGCGCGGGCCCAGCGCGCGCGCCTCGCGCAGGATCTCCCACGCCCGCTCGATCTCGGAGGCGCTCAAGGGGTCGAGCGGATGGGTGGGTCGCGTGGTCTCGACGGTGGACGATGCCATGCCGGGTCTCCTGTCTACCGTGTCGGAGGCAGCTCGCGAATGGCGCGGATCTCGATCGAGTGGCCGCCCACCCGCAGCAGTGGGTGATCGAGCGCGATGGCCCGCGCCTCGTCCAGGCTCGGCGCGTCCACGATGGTATAGCCGCCCAGCTGCTCCTTGGTCTCCGCGAACGGGCCGTCGGTCGCGACCGGCTTGCCGTTCCGCATCCGCACCGTGGTGGCGGTGCCCGCGGGCAGCAGCGGGTCGCCGGCCAGGAAGATGCCGCGCGCCCGCAGGTCCTCGGAGCGGTCGACCGCCTGCTGCCGGATCGCCGCGCGCTCCTCCTCGGGCTTGCCGTTCCACCACTGCTCGTCCCGGTACATCAGCAGCATGTAGCGCATCAGCGCAGCCTATCATTCCCGCGGGCGGCCTGCAGGAGATGGAGCCGGCCGCCCCGGACGACACGGGCCGGCCGGGCCGGAGGCGGCGGGCCTGTCGATTCCGCGCTTCCGGAACGACCAGGTATGACCGTACCCATCCGATCCGCCGCGAGGAGACGCCCATGAGGTACATCTGCCTGGTCTATCTTGTCGAGAAGGAGATGGACGCCATGACCAAGACGCAGGCCGACACCTGCACCGAGGAGAGCCTCGCCTACGACGCCGCGCTGCGGAAGACCGGGCATCTGATCGCGGCCCACGCGCTCCAGCCGGTGGCGGCGGCCACCACCATCCGCGTGCGCAACGGCAAGCTGTCCACCACCGACGGCCCCTTCGCCGAGACCAAGGAGCAGCTGGGCGGGTTCCTGCTCATCGAGGCCCGCGACCTCAACGAGGCGCTGCAGGTGGCCTCGCGGATTCCCATGGCGAGCCGCGGCAGCATCGAGGTTCGCCCCATCAAGGAGATCGCGCGATGAAGTTCCTCTTCACGATCTTTCACGACGAGCAAACGCTGGACGACATGCCGGAGCCGGAGATGCAGGCGCTGGTGGACGCGGCCCTCGACTACGACGAGGAGATCCGGCGCAGCGGCCACTACATCGTCTCGAATGCCTTGCAGCGCGCGCGGACCGCCCGGACCCTGCGGGTGCGCGGGGGCAAGGTCTCCGTCACCGACGGGCCCTTCGCGGAGACCAAGGAGCAGCTCGGTGGCTTCTTCCTCATCGAGGCCCGGGACATGGACGAGGCGTGCGCGGTGGCCGCCCGCTTTCCGCCCGCGCGCATCGGGATCATCGAGGTGCGGCCGGTCCTCGAGCTGCGGCATTCCTAGCCGCGCCGGCGCGCCGTCGTGACCGAGGACTCGGCCGACCGCGCCCGCGAGGCCGTCGACGCGGTCTATCGCGCCGACGGCCGCCGCGTGCTGGCCACCCTGATCCGCCTCCTCGGCGACTTCGACCTCGCCGAGGAGGCGCTGCACGAGGCCTTCGCCGCCGCGGTGGAGCAGTGGCCGCGCGAGGGCACGCCCGCCAACCCGCGGGCCTGGCTGGTCTCGGCGGGCCGCTTCAAGGCCATCGACGCCATGCGCCGCCGCGCGCGGTTCGACGCCTCCCAGGCCGAGCTGGCCGAGCGGCTGGAGGCGCAGACCGCGGTCCCCCGGCCGGGCGAGGCCGAGGACATCGAGGACGACCGGCTGCGCTTGATCTTCACCTGCTGTCATCCCGCCTTGACACCGGACGCCCAGGTGGCCCTCACCCTGCGGGAAGTCTGCGGCCTCACCACCGAGGAGATCGCGCGCGCGTTCCTCACCGCCCCGCCCACGCTGGCCCAGCGCATCGTCCGCGCCAAGGCGAAGATCCGCGACGCGCGCATTCCCTACGAGGTGCCGGCGCGGACCGAGCTGCCGGAGCGGCTCGACACCGTCCTGCACGTGATCTACCTGGTCTTCAACGAGGGCTACTCGGCCTCGTCGGGCGAGTCGCTGACCCGGGCCGATCTCTCCGGTGAGGCGATCCGCCTCGGGCGCCTGCTGGTCGACCTGCTGCCGGAGCCCGAGGCCATGGGCCTGCTCGCCTTGATGCTGCTGCACGAGTCGCGGCGCCCCGCGCGGACTTCGCCGGCCGGCGAGGTGGTCCTCCTGGACGACCAGGACCGCGCGCTGTGGAATCGCGGGCAGATCGACGAGGGCGCGCGGCTGGTGGAGCGCGCGCTCGCGTCGCGCCGGATCGGCCCGTACACGCTGCAGGCCGCGATCGCGGGCGTGCACGCGGCCGCCCCCACCGCCGCCGACACCGACTGGGCGCAGATCGTCGGGCTGTACGACGTGCTCGTGCGCGCCGAGCCGTCGCCGGTGGTCGAGCTCAATCGCGCGGCCGCGGTGGCGATGCGCGACGGGTCCACCGCCGGCCTGGCCCTGATCGACGCGATCCTCGCGCGCGGCGACCTCGCCGACTACCCCCTCGCCCACTCGGCGCGAGCCGAGCTGTGCCGCCGGCTCGGGCGGACCGCGGACGCGCGCGCATCCTACGCGCGCGCGCTCGCGCTGACGCGGCAGGAGCCCCAGCGCCGCTTCCTCGAGCGACGGCTGGCCGAACTGCTGGACTGAGCCGGAGCGATCTGGCAGGATCGCCCGGAGAGCCGACCGATGCGCATGCCGCTCGAAGACGTGAAGGTCCTGGATCTGAGCCACGCCCTCGCCGGCCCCTTCTGCTCCACCATGCTGGGCGACTTCGGCGCGGACGTCATCAAGCTCGAGCCGAAGGGGGCCGGTGACATCTCCCGCGCCTGGGGGCCGCCGCTGCCGGGCGGCGAGACGTCCTACTTCGTGAGCCTGCACCGCAACAAGAAGGGCATCGAGGTCGACCTCAAGCATCCGGAAGGCAAGAGTCTCTTCTTTCAGCTGATGGAGCGATGCGACGTGGTGCTCGAGAACTACCGCGTCGGCGCGCTGAACCGGCTCGGCCTCGGTTACGAGGCCGCCAAGGCCCGCAATCCCGGCATCATCTATTGCTCGGTCTCCGGCTTCGGCCAGGACGGGCCCTACCGCGATCGCGCCGCCCTCGACCTTATCGTGCAATCCGAGAGCGGAATGATCAGCACCACCGGGGAGCCGGGCGGCCACGGCGTGCGCTGCGGCGTCTCGATCGCCGACATGACCGCCGGCATGTACGCCGCGTTCGGCATCATGCTGGCCTTGCGCGTGAAGGAGCGGACGGGCCGCGGCCAGGCCATCGACGTCTCCATGCTGGAGGGCCAGCTCTCGCTGCTCGGTAGCATGATCGGCGCGTACTTCGCGGACGGGGAAGTGCCGCTCCCGATGGGCACGGCCTACAAGGCGCTCCTGCCCTACCAGACCTTCCGCACGAAGACGCGCGACCTCGCCCTGGCCGTCGGCAGCGAGAAGCTGTGGAAGGTGTTCTGTCCGGCCATCGGCTGCCCGGAGCTGACCGACGATCCGCGCTATCGCACCAACGCCGACCGCGCCCGCAACCGCGACACCCTGATCGCCCGGCTGCAGGCGGTGTTCCTGACGCGCCCCTACGAAGAGTGGGAGCCGCTGCTGCTCGCCCAGGGCATCCCGATGGGGGCGATCAACAGCATCCCGCAGGTCGTCGAGCACCCGCAGGTGATCGCGCGCGGGACGCTGGTCGAGACGACGCATCCCCGCGCGGGGACGGTGCGCATGGTCGGCGCGCCGGTGCGTCTGTCCGAGACCCCGGGCGCGGTGCGCACGCCCGCGCCGATGCTCGGCGAGCACACCGACGCGGTGCTGCGCGAGCTGCTGGGCCTCGACCACCGGGCCATCGCGGCGCTTCGCGAGGCCGGCGCGATCGGTCCGAAGCGCTGAGCGCCGTCCCACCACCCGAGACCGAGGAGACCACGATGAACGGTGCCGAGAGCCTGGCGCGGACGCTGGTGGCCGGCGGAGTCAACGTGTGCTTCACCAACCCCGGCACGTCGGAGATGCACTTCGTGGCCGCGCTGGACAAGGTCGACGGCATCCGGTGCGTGCTCGGCCTCTTCGAGGGCGTGGTCACCGGCGCCGCCGACGGCTACTGGCGCATGGCGGAGCGGCCGGCGGCGACCCTGCTGCACCTGGGGCCCGGTCTCGGCAACGGGCTCGCGAATCTGCACAACGCGCGCAAGGCCAGCTCCGGCATCGTCAACATCGTGGGCGAGCACGCGACCTACCACATCAAGCACGACGCGCCGCTGACCTCGGACATCGAGGGCATCGCGCGCCCGGTCTCGGGCTGGGTGCGCACCTCGCCGAGCGCGCGCGCCGTCGCGGCCGACGGCGCCGCCGCCATCGCGGCGGCCCGCACCGCGCCCGGCCAGGTCGCCACCCTGATCCTCCCCGCCGACACCGCATGGAACGAGGCCGACGGCGTCGCGCCGGCGCCCGCGGTGGCGCCGCCGGCTCCGGTCGGCGCCGAGACGATCGAGCGCTGCGCGGCCGCACTCCGCACCGGCGAGCCCGCGATGCTCATGCTGACCGGCCTGGCCGTGCGCGAGCGTGGGCTCGCCCTGGCCGGGCGCATCGCCAGCGCCACCGGCGCGCGGCTCATCGCGCAGGGCTCGAACGCGCGCATCCAGCGTGGAGCCGGCCGCGTGCCGATCGAGCGCCTCCCCTATCCGGTGGACCAGGCGCTGGCCGTGCTGAAGGACGTCCGCCACCTGATCCTCGTCGGCGCCAAGGCGCCGGTGGCGTTCTTCGCCTACCCGGACAAGCCGAGCGTGCTCACGCCCGACGGCTGCCAGATCCACCGGCTCTCGACGCTCGCCGAGGACTCGATCGGGGCGCTCGAGGCGCTGGCCGAGGCGGTGGGCGCGAAGAAGAACGGCGAGGTGGTGCAGCAGCCGGGCCGCCCCGCGCCACCTACCGGCGCGCTCACCCCCGATACCCTGGCCGCCGCGCTCGGTGCGCTGCTGCCCGAGGGCGCCATCGTCGCCGACGAGTCGGTGACCAGCGGCCGCGGCTTCTTCAAGGCGACCGCGGGCGCGCCGCCGCACGACTGGATGAACAACATGGGCGGCTCCATCGGCCTGGGCCTGCCGCTGGCCACCGGCGCCGCGGTCGCCTGCCCTGATCGAAAAGTCATCTGCCTGGAGGGCGACGGCAGCGGCATGTACACGCTGCAGGCGCTCTGGACGCAGGCCCGCGAGGGCCTCGACGTCACCACCGTGATCTTCGCCAACCGCACCTACGCCATCCTGCGCCACGAGCTGTCCGGCGTGCGGGCGGGAACCCCGGGTCCCAAGGCGGCCGACATGCTCGACATCGGCCGGCCCGACCTCGACTGGGTGGCGATGGCGCGCGGCATGGGCGTGCCGGCCGGCCGCGCCACGACCGCCGAGGAGTTCAGCAAGCAATTCGCGGCCGGGCTCGCCACGCCCGGCCCGTACCTCGTGGAGGCCGTCCTGTGAAGAAAGAGATCGTGCGCGTCGCGGTGGAGCGTCCCAATCCGAACCTGTCGCTCGCCACGAAGTTCGGCAACCTCGTGTTCGTGTCGGGCCAGACCGGCCGGCATCCGACGACCGGCGAGGTGGGGAAGGACATCCGGGAGCAGACCCGCAACACGCTCGAGCGGATCCGGGTGATCCTGACCGCCGCGGGAACCTCGCTGGACCAGGTGCTGAGCGCGATGGTCCACCTCACCCGCCGCGACGACCTGGCCGCCTACAACGAGGAATACGCGAAGTACTTCCCGACCGACAAGCCGGCGCGCACCACCGTGACCGTGGCCTCGCTGAACTCGCCCGACCTGCTGATCGAGATCACGGTCGTCGCGGGCATCCCGGACTGAGGCGATCGAGCCTCGGGTTGACGGCCACCGCTGGCTTGGTCATATTGCGGGACACGAGGTCGGAATGCCGGTACCGCCCAAGACCCAGTACGCGAAGAGCGGCGATGTCCACGTCGCGTACCAGGTGACGGGCGCCGGACCGCTCGACCTCGTCTTCGTCCCAGGCTTCGTGTCGCACCTCGAGTACCAGTGGGAGCATCCGTGGTCGGCCCACTTCTTCGAACGGCTCGGATCCTTCTCGCGTCTGATCCGATTCGACAAACGCGGCACCGGGCTATCGGACCGGGTCGGCGGCATCCCGACGCTCGAGGAGCGCATGGACGACGTGCGTGCGGTCATGGACGCGGTGGGATCGGAGCGAGCCGCCCTCTTCGGAGCCTCGGAGGGCGGCCCGATGTCAGTGCTTTTCGCGGCGACCTATCCCGAGCGCACCTCGGCGCTCGTGCTGTATGGCTCGTATGCCCGCCGGTCCTGGGCGCCCGACCATGCCTGTGGACATACGGAGCAGGAATGGCAGGCGATGATCGATGCCATCGAGATGGGATGGGGCGAGGCTCGGAGCCCGGACCTCCGCGCCCCGAGCGCGGCCGACAACCAGAGCTACCGCCAGTGGTGGGCCACGTATCAACGTCTGGCTGCGAGCCCGGGCGCTGCGGTGGCGGTGATGCAGATGAACAAGGAGATCGACGTCCGGGCCATCCTGCCCGCCGTCCGCGTACCGACCCTCGTGCTCCATCGGGCTCAGGATCGGATGATCAGCGTCGAGCAGGCCCGCTACCTGGTCGAACACATCCCCGGAGCGAGGTTGGTCGAGCTCGCGGGGGCAGACCACGCGCCGTGGGTCGAGGATACCGGCACCCTCCTGGACGAGGTCGAGGAATTCCTGACGGGAGCGAGACGCGCGCCCGAGTCGGACCGCATTCTCGCTACGGTACTCTTCACCGACATCGTGGGCTCTACCGAGCGAGCGGCCGCGCTGGGGGACCGGCAGTGGCGCGACGTCCTCGGCACCTACTACGCGGTTGCGCGCCGGGAGCTCGCCCGCTTCCGGGGCCGTGAAGTGGACACGGCCGGCGACGGTATCTTCGCTACCTTCGATGGACCGGCGCGTGGGATCCGATGCGCGGCCAGCATCGCGAACAATGTAAAGACGTTGGGACTCGAAATCCGAGCCGGTCTCCACACCGGTGAGTGCGAAGTCATCGGGGAGAAGGTCGGCGGCATCGCCGTCCACATCGGCGCGCGCGTGGTCGCGGAGGCCCGGGCCGGGGAGATCCTCGTGTCCGGGACCGTGAAGGACCTGGTCGCGGGATCGGGCCTGTCGTTCGAGGAGCGTGGAGTACACACCCTCAAGGGCCTTCCGGGCACCTGGCCGCTCTACGCGGTCACCCCGTAAGCCGCCTCGCCGTCGCGGACACCTCGCTCGAGAACGTGATGGGCGCGATGGGCGGCTAGCGCTCGGTTCCCCGGCTCCACGCCACGCCGGCGCGGCGCCCGATCAGCACCAGGGCCGCCACCGCGACCAGGCCTGAGCCGCCGCCCAGCGCGCAGGCCGCGCGCACCCCGAGGCGCTCGGCGAGCGCGCCGATCAGCAGCGAGCCGAACGGGGTCATGCCCGCGTTGGCGAGCGCGTAGAGACCCATCACCCGCCCGCGCAGCGCATCCGGGGTGTCCAGCTGCAGCGTGGTGTTGCAGCCGGTGGAGAAGACGATCTGACAGCCGCCGAGGATAACCAGCAGCGCCGCGGCCGCCGCGAAGTGTGAGACCAGGCCCAGCGTGGCGGTGCCCGCGCTGAGGATCGCGGCGGCCGCGGCGAGCGACCAGAGCGCCGGACGCCCGCGACGGAAGAGCGTCAGCGTGATCCCGGCGGCCACCGCGCCGGCGCCGAGCGAGGACATCAGCAGGCCGAAGCCGTGCGCGCCCTCGCCGAGCACGTCGCGGGCGATCAGCGGCACCACCACGTTGAAGTTCAGCACCAGGATGCTGACCGCCACCACCATCGAGAGGGTGAAGGCGGCCGACGGCGTCCTCGCCGCGTAATCGAGCGCGCCCCAGATCCCCTGGCGAATGCCGAGCCGCCCGGCCGGATGGGGATCGCCCGGCGTGCGGGTGGCCAGCAGCGCACCCAGGACCGCGACGAAGCTGAGCCCGTTGAGGCAGAAGGCCCAGCCCACGCCGAACCGCGCGATGAGCAGGCCCGCCACCGCGGGGCCCACGATGCGCGCGCCGTTGAAGACCACCGAGTTCAACGCCACCGCGTTGGCGAGATCGGCCCGGCCCACCAGGTCGGTGATGTAGGACTGGCGCGCCGGGATGTCGACCGCGCGTCCCAGGCCGTAGATCAGGGCGAGGGTCGCCACGTGCCAGTAGCGTACCTGCCCGCTCCACACGAGCGCGGCCAGCACGAAGGCCTGCACCATCATCGCGGCCTGGGTCACCAGGATGATGCGCCGTTTGGGGAAGCGATCGCTGAGCGCGCCGCCCACCGGCGAGAGGAGGAGGATCGGCGTGAACTGCAGCGCGGTCACCACGCCGAGGTGGAACGGGGAGCCGGTCAGCTCCAGCACGAGCCAGGCCTGTCCCACGCTCTGCATCCAGGTGCCGATCAGCGAGACGAGCTGGCCGCTCCAGAACAGCCGGAAGTCACGGTGACGGAGCGCGGCGAGCCGAGCCGGTACCGGCCGCGCGAGCGCGTTCACCGCGGCGCGGCTCAGGGGGCGCGGTCCGCGGCCAGCGCGGCCGCGCGCTCGTGGAGCGCGGGCGTGCCGAGCCGCCCGGCCCACGATGGAAAATCCGGGCGCGGCCCCGTCCACCGCAAGGCATCCACGTCCGCGTCGATCGGCGCGTCGGCGCGCAGGGTCGCGAGCGTGCGGAACAGGAGCGCGTGCTCGCGCTGCTCGGCGAGGGTCGCGGCCAGCCGTGCGGCGCCGCGCACGGAGATTTCCCAGTCACCGGGGCGCTCGGGGATGCCCTCGAGGTGCCGGTAGCGGGCGAGCACCGCGGAGGCGGAAGTGGCACCCCAGCCGGGCAGCCCCGGGTAGCCGTCGGCGGCGTCACCGACCAGGGCGAGCCAGTCGGGGATGGACGCGGGGCGGACCCCGAACTTCTTCTCGACGCCCGACTCGTCGCGCGTCTCGTTGCGCCGCCGGTCGAGCTGGACGACGCGCTCGCCCCGCACGCACTGGGCGAGGTCCTTGTCGGGCGTGCAGATGATGACCTGGTCGACCCGGGAGTCGGCGGCGGACATCTGCGCCGCCGCGGCCAGCGCGTCATCGGCCTCGAGCTCGACCATCGCCCACACCGTGACGCCGAGCGACCGCAGCGCCTCCTCCAGCGGCTCGAACTGGGCGCGGAGGACAGGATCGATGCCCTCGCCCGTCTTGTAGCCGGGCCAGAGCCCGTTCCGGAACGACTCGATCACGTGATCGGTCGCGACGCCGACGTGGGTCGCGCCGCCCTCGAGCATCCAGAGGATCGAGCCCACCACGCCGCGGACTGCGCGCAGCTCGGGCGGCGCGCCCCGGTCGAAGGCGGCGGCCGGCGAGAGGAAGTAGCGGAACAGCTCGTACGTGCCGTCGACCAGGTGCACGATCATCCCGGCAACGATACGCCAGCACGCGGGGCGAACGCGGTAGAATCCATCGCACCATGAAGATCCGCATCGGGGTGGGAGCCGGGGGCGCGGCGCCGACGACCGAGGCGTTCGCCGAGCTGGTGGACGGGCTCGAGACGCTTGGGTTCGACTCGCTGTGGCTCTCGGAAGTGCTGACCGGGCCGGTGGTCGACCCGCTGGTGGGCCTGGCGTGGGCCGCCGCGATCCGCCCGCAGCTGAAGATCGGCACGACCGCGCTGCTGCCCGGACGCAACGTGCTGAGGCTCGCGAAGCAGCTGGCGAGTCTGGACCGGCTCTCGGGCGGTCGACTGCTCGTCACCCTGGTGCCCGGATTGACCTACGCGCCCGAGCGCGACGCGATCGGCGTCGAGCCGAAGCAGCGCGGCGCGTTCATCGACGAGGCGCTCCCGCTGCTGCGGCGCCTGTGGGCGGGCGAGACGGTGGATCACGACGGGCCGGCCGGGCGCTTCACGGACGTCCGCCTCGCTCCGCTGCCGGTGCAGCAACCGCTCGAGGTCTGGCTCGGCGGCACCGCGCCGGCCGCGCTCCAGCGCTGCGGCCGGCTGTCCGACGGCTGGCTGCCCTCGCTCTGCACGCCGGCGGAAGCGGCGGCGGGGCGCGAGGTGATCGAGGCGGCGGCCGCGCGCGCCTCCCGCTCGATCAGCCCCGAGCACTTCGGCATGAGTATCGGTTACGCGAGCGCGCCGCTCGACGACGCGGCGGCCCGGGCGCTGGCCGCCCGCCGGCCGCGCGCGCTCGAGTTGACGCCGGTGGGCTATCCCGCCCTCCGCGCCACCATCGAGCAGTTCATCGCGGTGGGATTCTCGAAGTTCGTGGTGCGCCCGGTGATCGCGCCACGCTCGTGGCGGGTCGAGCTGGAGGCCCTCGCCGACGCGGTGGGCGACCTGCAGACCTGATTGCGTAAGGGCAGCTTCGGCTTCCGCCCCGATCGCCTCGGTTGCTCACCGCGAAATCTCCTGCGCTTACACGGGGGGTGCTTGACCACGCTCGCCGTCTCGCTCTACGCTCGTCCTCAGGCTGAGACACCCGTTCCCGACACGCCGCGGCACCGGTAGAGGTACCACGATGAACTGCGAAGATGCCCACGAGCTGGCTGCCGCCTCATCCCGCAACATCGGCCTCACCGAGCTGGCCCTGGTCGAAGCGCATCTCAGACAGTGCGCCGCGTGCCGGGAGGCCTCACGGGACCACCAGACTCCGCCGCCCCCCGAACGCGCCGCGTCGCTGGCCGTCGTGCGCGTGCGCCTCGGTGCGCTGCGCGCGTCGGGGCCGGCGCTCAGCGCCCGGGCCGGCGCCGTCGCCGGTGACGCGGCCCGCCACGGCGCGGCGCTCTTCGCGCGCGCCCGGACCGCGCTCGCCGAGACCGCGCGAGCCGGCGCGGGCGCGCTCCGCGTGACGCCCGGCCTGCGCGCTCGCGTCGGCGGCCTGCGCGCTCGCGTCGGCGGCCTGCGCGTCCGGCTCGCCGCATTGCCGACACCGCGGCGGCCGGCCGTCCGCCTGGTGTGGCTCGGGGTCCTCGCGACGCTGGCGGTCTATGCCGGTCACTCCGCGCTCCGGCCGCGTGCCCCGGGCCCGATCGGCACGGGGACGGACGCGCGGCTCGCGCCGCCGGCGCTCGTGGAATCTCCGGCGCCATCGCCCGCGCGGCTCGACGTCAAGGCCGCGCCGCCCGCCACGATCGAGAGCAGCACGCCCGCGGTGCCCGAGCGCACCGGGCCGGCCGAGCTGGAGAGCGGGGTCGCCCTCGCCGCCCTCAGCGTCAGCCGACCGGAGCCCGAGGTGCGGCGCGCGCCCGCCCCGCCGGCGCCCCCGAGCACGCCCATCCAGAAGCCCGAGCCGGCCAGGGCCCCGCTGTCGGCGCCGAAGCGGGCGGAGACGGCCAGCCCGGACCTGGCCCCGCGGCGTCCGCCCACGCTGGCGCACGTCGCGGGACAGCTGTCGGTGAAGAACCGGGGCGTGGCCGAGCGCGATCTCACGGCGCTGCTGGCGCGGACGGGCGGCAGCCTGGTGGGCACGGACCGGGCCGGCGCGGTCATGTTCCTGGACGCGGTGGTCCCGCAGTCCGGTTACGAGGAATTCACCCGCGGGCTGGCCCGGATCGGCGCGTGGCGCGTCGAGGCCGAGCGGTCGCGACTTCCGGAGGACGTGCATCTGACCATTCGCGTAGGCGGATGACCCCGGACGGGGTCTTCACACCTGCCTTGACGTGGCCCTCATGACCCACTAAGCTCGGCAAGTTCGCCATACCGAAGCGCTGAAGAGGCTGCTGCCATGAACTGTCACGAGATCCTCCCGCTGATTCCCCCGGTCGCTCGCGGCGAGACCAGCCTGACCGAATGGGCTCTCGTCGAAACTCACCTGAAGCAGTGCTCCGACTGTCAAGCCGAGCGGGACCGCCTGGACCGTGAGCGGCATTCCCTGCTGAATCCGATCTGGTCGCGGACGCTCTCCATCTCGAGCGGGCTGACCGAGCCCGTCGGCCACGCCGCCGCCCTCTCCGTCCTGCCCGATCGCGTCGAACCGAGGCTGCGCCTGCCGGTGACGGGAGCCGTCGCCGCGGCGGGGCGCGCCGCCGGCGCCGCGCGCGCGTGGGCCGCCGCGGCCTCGTCCGGGACGCGCGCGGCCTCGCAATCGCTCGTGGCGCGGGGTGCCACACTTCGAGAGCGCGCCGCGCACGACGCGGCCGCCTTGCGCGCCGGCTCCCACGCCGTCGTCACCGGCATCGGCCGCCTGCGGCCCGCGCTGGCGAGCGCCCACGCGCGTGTCCGGCGGGGCGCCCAGGACGGCGTCGAGCGCGCCCGCGCCGAGGTCGGCCGGGTCGCCGCGCACGCGCGCGCGCGGGCCGCGCGCGCCACCGCCGCATCGACCGCCGCGCTCGTCTCGTTCTCCCGCATCGGGTCGGTGCAGGTCGCGGGCATCGCGCTCGTGGTCGGTCTCCTCCTCTACGTGCTGCTGCCCACGCCGATCCTGCGACCGGATGCCGCGTCCGACGTCACGATGGCGCGTCGGGCGCCCGCTCGCCCCGAGCCGATCGACGGCGGGTCGCGGCGTGGATCGGAGCCGGCGCCACCGCGGCTCGCCGCGGCTCGGAGCGGGGCGATGGTGGCCACCACGTCGGCGCAGAGCCCACGCAGCGGCGGACCGCACGTGGTCGGACGGCTCACCGTCCAGGATCGCGGCGCGAGCGAGCAGGAGCTGACCGAATTGCTGACCCGCTCCGGCGGGGCCCGGATCGGCGGACGGCACGAGCTCTCCGCGACCACCGTCTACGCGGTGATCCCCAGCTCCCGCTACCGCACGTTCGTTCGCGGCCTGACCCAGATCGGGTCCTGGCAGGTGGAAGCCGAGCGGTCTCCCCTGCCCAGGGGCGTGCGCATGGCCATCCGCGTGGACGACTGACCGGGGAGCGGCGACGTCGTGATCCGCGCGGTCGACGTCGCCGCCGAGCTGGCCGGACTCATCCCGCTGCGCGACCGCCGCCCCGACACGCCCGCCGACGAGGTGCGCGCCGCGTTCTCGACGCTCCTGCCGTTCCGCGACGGCAGCATCTTCGCGGGCCGCTTCTCGGGCAACACCGCGTGGGAGCGGCACGGCACGGGCGACGAGCTGGTGCACGTCCTCGAGGGCGCGGCCACCCTCACGATCATGACCGAGGACGGGCCGCAGTCCATCCCGCTGTCTCAGGGCATGCTGATCGTCGTCCCGGAAGGGCGCTGGCATCGCTTCGAGGCGCCCGACGGCGTCACCGTCTTGAGCGCCACGCCGCAGCCGACCGAGCACACCACCGCCGCGGATCCCCGCGCGGCCGTCTCCTAG
>DATFYA010000224.1 GCA_035315345.1 Candidatus Methylomirabilota bacterium | reverse complement strand
CGTCGTGGCCATCATCGGTATCCTCGCTGCTATCGCTATCCCGCTGTACGCCAACGTCCAGGCGCGCGCCCGGCTGGCCAAGGCCCAGGCCGACGCCCGGGCCCTCGCGTCCGCCGTCAGCATCTACTCGGCGCACATGGGTACTCTTCCGACGGGGCTCAACGATCTGACCACCCCGGCCACCAACTCGCTCAGCCAGACCGCCGGTCCCTTCATGGCTTCGATTCCTCAGGGTCCCGCGGGTTGGGGTAGCTATAACTACGCCCCCAACGCCTCGGCCGGTACCTTCACCATCACCAACTCCGGCGACGCCACCAGCGTCAGCGTTCCGTAGCTGCGGGGTCGGCTGCCTCGGGGGTGGATCCTTGCCGCCCCCGGGGCCCCCTCGACGCTGAGCAGCCCGCTCGAGATCCCCCGCCACTTGCAAAGGCTCACCGTGCACACCGGGCTGGGCACCACCGTCCCAGGAATTGAGCAGTTCTCAGTCCGATGATTCCGCTCCCGATCGCCGTGGTGTTCTGCGCGCTCTTCGGACTGTGCGTAGGGAGCTTTCTCAATGTGGTCATCGCGCGCATTCCGGCGGGCCGCAGCATTGCTCATCCAGGTTCGGCATGCCCGCTCTGCGGAGTCGCCATCCGCTGGTATGACAACCTTCCCGTGCTGTCGTACATCATGCTCGGCGGGCGCTGTCGCGCCTGTCACGCTCCGATCTCCTGGCGATATCCGGTCGTCGAGCTGATCTGCGGGGCGCTGTTCGCGGCGGCGTATCTTCGCTTCGGCCCCGGCACTCAGCTGGTCGCGACGCTCGTCCTCCTCTCCACGTTGATCGCGATCACCGGCATCGATGTGGACCACCAGATCATTCCCGACGTGCTCAGCATTCCGGGCATCGCGCTCGGTCTGCTGGCGAGCCTCGCTCCGGGATCGATCGGGTTGAGGGACTCCGCGCTGGGTACGCTGCTGGGCGGCGGAGTGTTCATCGTGATCATTGTCGCGAGCGCGATCGTGCTGGGCCAGCCGGGGATGGGCGTCGGCGACGTCAAGCTCGGCGCCATGCTTGGCGCCTTCCTGGGTTGGAAGCTGGTCCTGTTGAGCATCCTCCTCTCGGTCCTGATCGGTGGCCCCTTGGCCGCAACTCTCCTGGCCACCGGTAGAAAGGGACGGAAGGACCCCCTGCCCTTCGGCCCGTTCCTCGCGGCCGGCGGCGTGATCAGCCTCTTCTGCGGAGACGCGGTTCTCGCCTGGTACTTCGCGCAATTCGCAGCCTGACTCGCCGGCGTCGATGGGCTGACGTCAGGAGATGTTTTGGCGCGATATGTTCCTGGTGATCGCACTCTCGAAAGAGCGTTTTGTCGGTTGGGGTGACGGGCAACGTCATCAAACAACATACGGTCTATGTCGACTTGCAGTGCAGCAGGCCGATGCGCCACAATCAAACGGCTTGGAGTGGCTGTAAAGTATGGATTCGAAGCTAGATTTCGAATCACCTCTCTGACTCTTGGTGCGATCTCGGAGCCAGCGTGTTCAGGGGCCCGCCTGCGCAGGGGGTATTAAAGTTTGGTCCCTTTCTTGCTGTCTCTCAACGCCATGCTGCGCCGACGATCGTCCGTTGATTCCTGCGGCATCGGCTGCCTGAGCCGGTCTCAGGCTGGCTACTCCCTCGCAGAGCTCGTCATCACGACGGCCATGATCCTGATCATCTCCGCCATCGCGGCGCCATCATTCATCAACTACTACCGCAGCGCCCGCGTGCGGTCCGCGGCGGATGTCGTCAAGACGTATCTCAACGAGGGGCGGCAGTTGGCGATCCGGCAAAACGCTCCGGTCTGCGTGAAATCGACGTCGACGGCGGTTCAGTTCCTGCAGACGAATTGCACTGGGACCGCCATCGCGGTGGCCGGTCTCACCAGCTCCTCGAGCACCATTCGGCTGCCGGACAACATCACCCTTTCGACCTCAGGTGCGATCTTCACGAATCTCGGAGCAGCCAATCCGGGCGCGACCTACACGGTGACCGACACCGTGAGCGGTCAGCAGTTGACGGTGACCGTCGCGGGATCAGGCCGCGTCACGACGCCATAGGTTCCGGTCGCGTGCAGGCACACCTGGCAGCACCGCAGCAAGGACTCACCCTGGTAGAAGTTCTCGCCGCGCTCACCATCCTGTCGATCGGTCTCCTCGCGCTGGTCTCCTTGCTCCCGCTGGCCGCCTCCCGCGTCCACGAGGGCGCTCACCGTTCGAGGGCGATCTTCTTCGCTTCTCAGCGTCTCGAGCAGGTCAAGCATGCAGTAGGGCTGGCCGAGCGTGACCAGGATCCTTTGAGCGAGGCGGCCGTCCGGTTTCCCGACGAGCCTACTTTGCCGGCACCTCACGAGGCGTTCAGTCGGGCCGTGCGACTTCGAGACTGCGGCCAAGCTCCCGGTTGCTCAGGGGTGAGCGCGCCTGGGATGCGTCAGATCTCGGTGACCGTAACGTATCCGACACGCGCTGGGCAGGCGGCACAGGCCGACCGCGGCGTCGTCCTCCTCAGTACCTACATCGGCGCGCGGTGAGGCAGATCTTTCGCCAGCGGCTCCAGTTTCGAGACCAGCGCGGGTCCGTGCTGCCGCTGGCGATGATCATCCTGCTCATCCTGTCGGCGGTCCTCAGTGGCCTGGCACTGCTCACCGGGCAGGAGCCGCTCGTGGCGGGCAATCATCTGACGCTCGCTCAGGCCCAGGCGATGGCAGAGGCCGCTATCGAACGGGCGCTCTGGGCTCTCAGCAATCCGGACTCTCCGGACGGCATCGCGTGGCCGGCGCCCGCGCCTGCCCCCTACGATGGCAGTCGATTCATCGCGGTCGTCACCGAAAGCGGGGCCGCGCTCGGTGGCTTCCGCCTGGCCGTCACCGGCGAAGGAGATCGGCAGCGACAGGTCGTGGCTACCGGTCTGGTACCC
>DATFYA010000223.1 GCA_035315345.1 Candidatus Methylomirabilota bacterium | reverse complement strand
CTGTCTCAGGGCATGCTGATCGTCGTCCCGGAAGGGCGCTGGCATCGCTTCGAGGCGCCCGACGGCGTCACCGTCTTGAGCGCCACGCCGCAGCCGACCGAGCACACCACCGCCGCGGATCCCCGCGCGGCCGTCTCCTAGGCCGCTCGCCTGATCAGCGCCGCGAGGATCAGCACGCTGGCCAGCGCGCCGGCCGCGGCGACGAGGGGCGACGCCGCCACCGGCAGGATCGCGGCCAGCGGGCCCGCCATCGCGAGCGTCGGCACGGCGGCGGCCACCGCTCCGAGCCCGAGAGCGGCCCACCGGACCAGCGCCGACCGGACCACGCCGTCGCCGACGGTCGCCGAGCGGAGCCGCGCGCTCAGATCCACCGCGTCGAGGAAGACCACCAGCGCGACTCCGAGCGCCAGCGCGGGTCCCGGACTCGCCGCGGCGCGCTCGATCGAGAGCGCGACGGCGTAGACGCCCAGATCGCCGCACGCGGCGAGCACGGCCAGCCACCGCCAGCGCGCGAGGATCGACAGCGCCGCGGGCAGCAGGACGGCGAGGCCGGGCGCCGCCACCAGCGGCGAGGCGAGTGCCACCACCGCGCACGCGACGACCGCGGCCAGCGCGGCGACCAGCCGGATCATCCCGTCTCGGCCAGGCGGACGCGCCGGCGCCGCGAGTCGGCCAGCGCGGCCTCCAGCGGCTCCGGGTATCGCCACTCGATCACGCGCAGGCCGTGTCGGCGCAGCTCGACCAGATCGGCGCGGCGCTCGAGCCGCCAGAGCCGTCCGGCCAGGTCGGCGGTCGGCGTGGGCGCCAGCGCGGCGCGCGTGACGTCGACGGGCGAGACGACCAGCACCAGCAGGTCGAAGCCGCGCGCGGCGAGATCCAGCACCGCCTTCGCGAAACGTCGATCCAGCAGCGGCGTGATCGCGATCACCAGCGCCTGCGGCGAGAGGACCCGCGGTGGCACCCGGAGCAGGTCCTTGGCCACGTAGGTGAACACCACGTCGGCCCGCACCAGCGCGTCCGCGAGCCGCTCGTACTGCGCGGCGCCGGACCGCGGCCGCACCCAGCTCATCACGCCGCCGTAGGTGATGAGGCCGACGCGGTCCTTGCGCGCGAGATACGCGGTGGCCAGCGAGGCCGCGGCACGGACGCCGAGATCGAGGGTGGTCTCCGAGGGGGCGCCCACCTCGGCCAGCGTGTCCAGCATCAGGACGACATCGGCGTTGCGCTCGCGGTGCTGCTGCGTCACGTAGAGCTGGCCGAGCCGCAGCGACGCGCGCCAGTTGACCTGCTTGATCCGATCGCCGGGCGCGAACTGGCGGATGTCACCAGGCTCGATGCCCTCCCCGCAGGCCCGCGACACGTAGTCGCCGACCGAGGCCTGCACGTGCACCGGCCGCGGGACGTGGCGGAGCGGGACGATGCGCGGGAAGACGCGCAGCGGACGCGGATCGACGTGGCGGTGCTCCCAGCTGCGCAGCCCGAGCCGGTCGCGCACGCGGATCGCGATCGCGCCGAGATCGTGCGCGCCGCGGCCGGGGAAGGCCAGCGTGTAGCTCGCGCGGCCGGAGGCGCCCGCCCCGAGGGTCATCACCGCGCGGTGACGTCCCGACCGGACCACGCTCCCGGCGGGCCGCGGCCCCAGCAGCTCGATCAGGCCGATCGGCGACCGGGCGGTCACCGTCATCGTCACCGTCACCTCGTCGCCCTCGAAGACCCGATCGGTGCCGGTCTCCTGCTCGATGACGTAGTCGGGGCGCGCGGCGGGTCGGGCCAGCGTCGCGAGCAGCAGGAGGACCGGCAGCCCGGCCACGATCAGCTCGGGCCGGCCGGACACGACGCCGAGCGACACCATCCATCCGGCCACCGCCAGCAGCGACAGCGCGAGCGGGCTCACCCGCCCGGTCATCGGGCGTCGGGGCCCGGGGCCGGCACCTGCTCGAGCAGCCCTTCCACGACTTGCGCGGGCGAGATGCGGGACGCCCACAGCTCGGGCTTGAGGATCAGCCGGTGAGCGAGCGCGGGCCCCGCCATGGCCTTGACGTCGTCGGGCAGCACGAAGTCGCGCCGCTCGAGGACGGCGGCGGCACGGGCCAGCTTGAGCAGCGCGAGGGTGCCGCGGGGCGAGGCGCCGAGGGCCACGCGAGGATCCGATCGGGTGGCCTGCACGAGATCGACGATGTAGCGCTCGGTCACCCCCGCGACGTGCACGTCTTCCAGGCTGGCCTGCATCGCCAGCAGCTCTTCGCGCGAGATGACCGGCGCGATGCTCACCGCGTCGTCGCGCCTCCGCCGCCGCCGGGCCAGGATCTCGACCTCGTCGGCCGGCTCCGGATAGCCCACGGACAGACGCATCAGGAAGCGATCCAGCTGGGCCTCCGGCAGCGGGTACGTGCCCTCGAGCTCGATCGGGTTCTGGGTGGCGATGACCAGGAACGGGGCGTCGAGCGGGAAGCGCTCGCCCTCGGCGGTGACCTGCGACTCCTGCATGGCTTCGAGCAGCGCGCTCTGCGTCTTGGGGGTGGCCCGGTTGATCTCGTCGGCCAGCAGCAGGTTGGTGAAGATCGGCCCGCGCCGGAACTCGAAGCGGGCCTCGCGCTGATCGTAGAGGAAGCTGCCGGTGATGTCGCTCGGCAGGAGATCCGGCGTGAACTGGATGCGCTTGAATTCCAGATCCATGGTCTGGGACACGAGCCGCGCGATGAGGGTCTTGGCCAGGCCCGGATAGTCCTCGATCAGCACGTGCCCGTTGGCCAGGATGCCGGCGAGGAGCCGCTGCAGGACCTCCGCCTTGCCCACGATCACCTGCCCGAGGGCGGCCAGGACGTCCTGGCAGTGATCCGCGACCGCCTCGATCTTCACGCCCGGCCCTCGACCCGGGCGACGAGATCCTCCAGGACGCGCAGCGCCGGCCCCCGGCGGCCCAGGAACCGGCGCCGCGGCGGACAGGGCACGGCGGGCCCGGGCCCCGCCAGGGTGACGAGCCGCGGCCAGAGCACCACGTCGAAATAGCGCCGGCTCCGCGTGCTCGCGACGAGATCGTCGCGCAGCCGCAGGAAGGCCGGGTCCAGCTGGACCCCGGCGGGCGGGTCCGGCGGCGCCTCGAACGGAGAGATCACGTCCGGGAGGACTCCGTCGCGGGCCCAGCGGCGGGCCCTCGCGCAGCCGCTCACGAGGACGACCGCGCACGCCAGCCGCACCGCGGTCGGCCGCCATGCCGGCGACGCCTTGAGGTATATCGGCAGGGCCACCAGGACCAGCAGGACGACGGGGACGGCGCGGCCGGCCAGCCGGCGCGCGAGGCGGCTAGGCAGGCCGGGCATCGTCTCGCCGCGCGTCCATCGCGGTCCGGATCTCGTGCAGGGCGTCGAGCGCGCGGTCGCGCTCCCGCGGCCCCAGCGTGTGGTGGCTGAAGCGGGCCAGCTCGAACAGGCCGGTGAGCGCCGGCACCGCCGCGCGCGGCATCGGCAGGCCGCGGAGCACCTCGCGCATGAACTCGGTGGGCGTCAGCGACGGCTGGCGCGCGAGGCCGGAGTCGGCGGCCACCCGCTCGAACCGCGCGTAGCAGCGCACGATGGCGCGACGCGAGTCGGTCTCGGCGCGCAGGTCCTCGAGGCTCTCGTCCACCGCCGCGTCCAGGGCGGCCGGCAACGGCTCGGCCGGGTCGTCGTCGGGGCGCGCGAAGCGGTCGCCGAAGGCGACCCACAGGGCGAAACCGAGCGCGCCCAGGCCGGCGGCGAGCGCGAGGCCGCCGAACACCCAGTTGAAGATGGGCGGCGCGCTCTCGGGCTCCGCTCCCGGGAGCGTCAGCCCGCTCGCCAGCCCGCCGAGTCCCGCGAAGAGACCGCCCTCGAGCAGCGCGCGCCGCCAGAGATAGGCCAGCGCGACGACGTTGACGAGCGACATGATCAGCCCGAGGCGCCGGATCCACGTGGGCACCGGCGCCGGCTCGTCCGCCGGCTCCGCCTCGTCGGCGCGCCGCGCCTTGGCGAGCGAGCGCCGCAGCAGATCAACCAGGAAGACGCAGACCGCGAGACCGAAGAGCGCGACCACGACCGCGGTGACCGCGCCGGGCAGCCGGATGACGCCGCTCACCGCCGGCCCGCCGGAGGCCGGCCCGGTCATGCGCCCGACCGCGGCGAGCGTGATCACGAAGGCGGCGGCGAGGCTGGACCAGGCGAGCAGCGCCATCACGTGCGTGACCATGCCGTGTCCCGGCGACCTGCGCAAGGGGGACGGTCGCGAGCGGTGACCGGCGGTGTGGCTATCGACGCAGCCGGGGGTCGTCCGAGAACACGCAGATGGCCCGCGACCGGTCCCGATCCGACTTCGCCTGCCTCGCCAGCTCGCAGGCCAGCGCGGACTCGAAGGAGCCGAGATTGCTCCAGCCGGCGAGCGATTCCGATTGGCCGGCGATCGGCTTCATGTCGCCGCCGGCCGGAAGCAGCAGGAACCAACCCGCCGCCAGCGAGCCCACCCACCTCACCATCCACGTCCCGTTCATGCCCATCAGCGATCCGCCCCCTCGGAGGGAAGCCGAGTATAGGCCGCCCGGCCGGAATGGACAAGCGGGGTGCAGGCTACCCCGTCAGCGGGGCCGGGCGGTCCTCCGTTCGAGCCGGCTCGCCACGTGAGCCCGCGACCGGATCGCCCGCGGCGAGCGGCCGGTCCGGCGCCGGGATGTGGCGGGGCGACCGACGGTCAGGGCAGCAGCTCGGCGAAGCTGATCACCACGCCCTGCGGGTCCCGGATCTCGAAGTAGCGCTCGCCCCACTCCGCGTCGCGGGGAGCGGCCGCCACCAGGCCCCGGGCGGTCAGCTCCCGGTGAAGGGCGTCCACCCCGCGGACGCGCAGGATCACCCGACTCCACGAGTTGTCGCCATCCGCGCTGGCCCGCCGCAGATTGATCACCGCCTGGTCCGCGCGCAGCGTGGTGAACGGGGCGTCCGGCCCGCCGTAGGTGACGTCGAGGCCGATCGTCCGGTAGAACGCGACCGACTCTGCCATGTCGCGG
>DATFYA010000222.1 GCA_035315345.1 Candidatus Methylomirabilota bacterium | reverse complement strand
TCATTGGACCTCTCCCTCGTTCGTTCAATCGAGCTTCTCAGATACGGTCTTCCACTCCGTGCCCTTCACGAGCGTGACCTCGGCGACCGGGTGATCATTCCGAAGCTCTGGCATGACGCTCACGACCCGATATCCCTTGTTCTCCTTCACGGCCCCGGCGGCCGCGGCCCGCAATGACCGCTTCGCCTTCGCCATGGCCTCGCTCTGCGTCTTGGCGGCCTTCAGGTCATCTTCCTTGGTGATCGGCTCGGCCTTGGAGACCTTCCCAACCTTGTGATCGACGATCACCTCGGAGAAGAGCGTGCCTTTCATCGTGTAGACCGATAACTGGAGCTTGCCGTCGTCGACTTCGTACTTCGCGGAGATGGGCTTGCCCTCCCGGGCGCCGGCGCTGACGCCTTGCTCGAGCGAGATCCTGGCGTCCTTCAGCGCCGTGGCCAGCTCCGTGCGCTCCTTGTCGTCGTGAGGCTGTGCCGCGCCGATCGACGCCGCGAGCAGCCACACGCTAAACAATATTACTGTCGCCGGGCTCTTCCTTGGCATCGTGTGCCCTCCTCTCGATGTTTCCGACCAGAAGATCGAGAACCGTCGTGACGTCCCGCCGCCCCTCCACGGCAACCGTTCACCGCCCGCCGCCGTCGGGTTCCACGCTACCGTCGTGATGGCATCATCGCCACTGAAGAGTTCCTGAACTTGTTGTCAGAGAGATCTCAGTGGAACGGCGGCAGCGGGGATCGTAGATTGGCGGTGCGGAGGACCCCGGTGAGGATCCTGGTCATCGAGGATGAAGTCAAAGTCGCCCGAGCCCTCAAGGAGGGCCTCGAGAGCGAGCGTTATCAGGTGGTCGTGGCGCGCAACGGCGAAGACGGCTTCTTCCTCGCCAATACCGAGACGTTCGACCTCGTCCTCCTCGACCTGATGCTGCCCGGCCGGGCCGGCCTCGAGATCCTCGAGGCGTGCCGGCGCCGGGACTTGCAGACCCCGGTCTTGATCTTGACCGCCAAGGACGCCGTGGAGGATCGGGTAGTCGGCCTCGACAGCGGCGCCGACGACTACATGGTCAAACCCTTCGCATTCGCCGAGCTGCTCGCTCGGATCCGGGCGTTGCTGCGCCGCGGACGGACCGACCAGGTGCTTCGACTGAAAGCCCGGGACCTGGAGATGGATTTGGTGACACACGCGGTGATGCGCGGGGGGCAGGTCCTCGATCTCACTGCGCGCGAGTTCGAGCTGCTCGAGTACCTGTTGCGGCACCAGAACCAGCTCGTCTCGCGCGAGATGCTGGCCCGCGATGTCTGGAAAGAAACGTCACGTGCCACACCGATCGACAATGTCGTCGATGTCCATGTCGCCAGACTCCGCAAGAAGGTGGATCGGGAGTTCCGAACAAAGCTGATCCATACTGTGCGGGGTGTCGGCTTCACGCTGCGCTACGGAGACCCATGATGTGGCGATGGCGTCCACGCAGCCTGCGCGTGCGCTTGACGCTGTGGTACGCGGGGGCGTTGGCGATCGTGCTGGGACTGTATGCCGGCGGGGTCTTCGTCTTCTTGTGGCATAGCCTGTCGAGCGCTCTGGACCGGCAACTTCACGATGACTTCGAGATTGCCGAGCAGATGCTCGCGCGCGACGGACCAGACGGCGTCCGCTGGCGCCTCGATGCCGGGCATGAAGAGGGCGAGGCCGCCGATAGCGGAGGGTGGGTCGACGTCTGGAGCTCGACGGGCCGGCTCCTGTACCGAAGCCCAGGTCGCGATGTCGATGTCGGGGCGCCTCTCGCAGTGGCGAGTTCAGCAAGAGACGCCCGGCCACAGTCCGAGTACTTGCCGGGAGTCGGGCGTGTCCGGGCGCTGGTTGCGCCCTACACCATCGGCGACTTGGCGGTCGTCCTTCGCGTTGTCAGGTCGGAGGAGCCACTATGGCACGATCTCCGCGAGCTCCTCCTGGTGCTCGGTCTCGGGTTTCCGTTGGCCCTCGGGCTGGCCGCCTTCGGTGGCTTCGCTCTCGCTCGACGTGCACTGAGACCGGTTCGTGACATGGCCGAACGTGCGCGGACCATCACCGCAGATCACCTCGGACGGCGCCTGCCCGTGGACGACCCCGAAGGCGAGCTCGGCCAGCTGGCGATCGTCTTCAACGACACGTTGGCGCGGCTCGAGCGGTCGTTCGCGGAGCTGCGGCGCTTCACCGCCGATGCGTCTCACGAGCTGCGCACCCCGCTCACTGCCATCAGGAGTGTCGGCGAGGTTGGGTTGCGTGGGCATCGTGACGATCACGCCTACCGGGAGATCATCGGCAGCATGCTGGAGGAGGCCGATCGGCTGACGCGACTCGTGGATACTCTTCTTGTTCTGAGTCGCGCCGACGCCGATGCCATCAGTCTGCGTTTGGAGCGAATCGACGTCCGAGCATTGACGGATGAGATCACGGCCCAACTCGAAGTACTGGCCGAAGAGAAGCGACAGGTGCTGTCGATCGAAGCGCCTGGGCGGATCGAGGTCGTCGCGGACCGACTCATCCTTCGCCAAGCTCTCCTCAATCTCCTCGACAACGCAATCAAGTACAGTCCCGAGGGGGGACATATCCGCGTGCTCGTCGGGCAGCGAACCGGGATACCGACCATCGAGGTCGTTGACAACGGCCCGGGAATTGCGCCGGAGCATCGAGAGGCTATCTTCCGGCGCTTCTATCGCGTCGACCCAGCACGGACTCGCAATGCCGGCGGGGCGGGACTCGGGCTTTGTATCGCCCGCTGGGCCGTCGAGTTGCACGGCGGGCGTATCGAGCTCGAGAGCGAGGAAGGCAAGGGTAGCACCTTCCGGATCGTGTGCGTCGCGCCGCACGAGGCCGGCACCGGCCCTCGCTCCGGGGGCGCCGACGATCCCATGGGGGAGCGCTAGCGCCTCGCTCTCCTCTGACAGGAATGTCAGATACTTTTCAGAGGCGCGGGGGCAGAAGGACCTTCATGCGCGCGAGGTGACCGGGCAGTCACCCGCCCGAACGCCCATGTTGCCCGGGCCAGGACGCAATCCGACCCGGGCCGTTGGCTCATCGAGCTTCCATGGCTACGAGCTATCGATGATCCCGGTAGACGGCAGCGCGATGGCTCCCGGGCAGGAACGCAGAGACGACCTGCCGCCTGGCATCGAACGACAGCGTATGGGCGCCGCCTTCGGTAGGGACTCTCTCGTGGCGGCGTAGGGGCGACGTGTCGAAGACCTCGATCAGCCCGGGGTCCCCGATCGCGACGTAGAGTCTCTGAAGCCCCGAGTTGAAGAACACCACGTCCGGAACGCCCGCAATCGGCTCGCCGGCGAGCACCTTGCCCGTGTCGGCGTCCACCTCAAGGAGCACACCCGCGTCGCAGGCACAGAACAGCCTGCGCCGTTGGACATCGATATCCAGTCCGTGCGGTCCCGCCTCGGGCATGGTCGCCACCCGTTCGATCCCAGGTGGGTCGCCCGCTCGAACCGCGACGATCTGCGGCGGGTCCGCGATGTTGACGTGGAAAACGTCGGACACCGGATCGTATACGGTCCAGCGCGTCCGACCGGCTACGGGCAGGTCGGCCACGCGGATACGGGCCGCCACGTCGATGATGGAGACCGTACAGGAGCCCGGGATCGCCGGATCTCCCACGTGCGCCGCCAGCAGACGGTTCCGGCCCTGGTCGTGGGCCAAACCGTTCGGTCGTACGCCCACCGAAACCTTGTCGGCCGGGCCGGTTTGACCGACACGGATGATGCCCACCGTGTTCTCGCCCCGGTTCGAAGTGAAGACCAGGTCCGGCGCCGCGACCAGGGCGCCCGCCACCGCTTTCAGCCCGTGGATCGAGCCGAGGTAGCGCTGCGCCTCGACGTCCAGCACGTCGAGCGCGTCGTTGGCGGTGTGAGCCACATAGACGTGGCCGGTCTGCTCGTGCACCCCCGCGTGGTCGAATCCGCCCGCACCGACGTGGGGCGGCAAATCGATGAATCCGAGCGCCCGGAGGGGCATCTCAGCCTCCGGCGGCCAGCTCGCTCACCAGCCGCTCCACCTTCGCGACGATCTGGTCGCGAGCCAAACCGTAGCCGTCACTCACTGGCGGGACATCCCACTGCTCCGCCCGCCGGCTACCATCCACGGCGACATCGCAGCCGAAGCTCACGACGCGCGTCGCACTGCGGAGGTCGTAGAGCGTGACCGGGCGCGGCCGTGTCGGCGCCGCGCTCAGACCCTCGGCGGCCAGGCCCTTGACCGCGCCGGGCGCGAGCTCCACATCGGGCTCCGTGCCGGCCGCCACCGCGCCGATCTGGAGGCCCCGCGCGCCCGCCAGCCGACGGAAATGGGCCGCGGCGATCACGCTCTTGGCCGCCCCGTGCAAGCACACGAACACCACCCGCGACTCAGGCGGGACGCTCGCAGTCTGCAGCCGGGAGTATTCGTAGAGCGCGTCGTACAGTGGGAACTGTCGGCTCATGTTGTCGAAGTCGTCGCGGCTCGCCGCCTGGAACCCGGTTGCCGCGGCATACAGCCCTGCCGATTCCGGCGTCAGAGCGCGGTCATCGGTGTCGGCTCCGCGGACGATCGCGGCGAGAGCGGCAAGGGCGGGATCGGTCAGCTCGTAGCGTTCGAGGAAGGCGTCGAACGAACACCGGGGACCCCGGTGCCCCAGCTCCACGTCGGGGATGTCGTACGGAATTGCGCGTTCGCGCTCCGCCACCGGCCGTACCTCTTTCGCCGGGACGAACAGCAGCTCCGGCTTCGGATCGATGAAGCGCGTAATCAGCCAGGGACAGGCGATCCGATCGACCCGGGCGCGCTCTCGTGTGATCCATTTCATGTCAGTTCTCCTATCGCACCCCGAAGATGATGAGGCCGGCCAGCGCTCCCGCGGCAATGAGCACCGGCTCCGGCACCTTGAACCGCCACGCCACCAAGAGGGCCGCGGCCCCGATCAACAGCGTGGGCACGTCCACGATCGCGCGCCGGGCCAACACGAGGCAGGCCCCGGCGATCGTTCCCGACGCCGCCGCGGTGACACCCGCCACGAAGCCCTTGACGCGGGCGTTCTCGCTGATGCGGTCGAACCACGGGAACGGAATGACCACGAACAGGTACACCGGGAGGAACACCCCGATCGCGGCCGCCACCGCGCCGGGAAAGGCCGCCACCAGGTAGCCGATGAAGGCGACCGTGATCACAATGGGCCCGGGCGTGAGCATGGCCACCGCTACCGCGTCGAGGAACTGCTTGTCGTTCAACCAGCCGTACTCTTGCACGACGCCCGCGTGCAGGAACGGCACGATAGCCAACCCGCTGCCGAAGACGAATGCGCCCGCCTTGGCGAAGAACCCCAGGATCTGCAGCAGCAGGTCGGGGGTGGCCACCACCATGAAGCAGGCAGAGGCGGGGCGCTTGAGCCAGGCCGGCGGCGCCTGGGCCATCATGGTGACCATCCCGCACAGCAGGAAGAGCCAGAGGACCTCGGACTCGGTCCACGCGGTGACCACCGCCAT
>DATFYA010000221.1 GCA_035315345.1 Candidatus Methylomirabilota bacterium | reverse complement strand
CCGCGATGCACTCCATTCACCATCTCGGGCAGCACGTCGCCGGCCGCGAGCCGAATGGTCTGACCGCCGTCGCGCTTCTCCACTAGCCCAAGTTACGCACGACGCCCAGCCAAGGAGGCCCGGCGCGGGCGGTCTCGATGTGGAAGTGTCGGTCATGACTGAGCCCCGGCGCCCAAGGGGCGATGTAGTGTAGACCTTCTCTCTTGGCGGCAGCCCGTCGCGTGTGCGAGCGTGACGTCGACACGCGATGTTTGTTCGAGCGAATCGGCGCCGCAAGGACGGGAAAGACCACGTCTACTGGTCGCTCGTCGAAACGGTTCGCACGCCGGACGGACCCCGCCAACGCACGATCTGCTATCTCGGTGAGCTCAACCACGCGGCCGAGGCGCGCTGGCGGAAGACCGTCCGGATCTTCAATGCTCAGGGCGAGGAGCAGCAACTCGCGCTGTTTCCCGCCGGCGCCGCTCCGGGCGCGGCGGACACGCCCGTGGTGGAGATCCGGCTCGACCGCATCCGCTGGACGCGGCCCCGGGACTTCGGCGATGTCTGGCTGGGCTGGCACCTCTGGCAGCGCTTGGGACTGGATGGCCTCTGCGAAACCGTGTTGGACGAGGTCCCAGCCGACGTGCCCTGGTCGCGGATCGCCGCGATCCTGGCGATTAACCGGCTGTGTGCCCCCGGCAGCGAGTTGGCGATCGAGGCGCGCTGGTACGGCACGACGGCGCTGGATGACCTGCTGGGCGTCGACGGCGCCCGCGTCAACACGGACCGCCTCTACCGGTGCTTGGATCTCCTGCTCCCGCACAAGGGCGCCCTCGAGCGCCATCTGGCGATGCGCTACGGCGAGCTCTTCGGGGTGCAGTACGAGCTCTTGCTCTATGACCTGACGAGTACCTATGTCGAGGGCGAGGCGGCGGCCAATCCGCAGATGCGGCGCGGCTACTCGCGCGACCACCGCCCGGACTGCAAGCAGGTCGTGCTGGCGCTGGTGGTGAGCCCGGAGGGCTTCCCGCTGGCCTACGAGGTCTTCGACGGCCACCGGACCGACGTCACCACGCTGGACGAGATCCTCGCGGCGGTCGAGGCGAAGTACGGCCAGGCCCAGCGGGTGTGGGTCCTGGACCGCGGGATCGTCAGTGAACGCAACCTGGCGACGCTGCGCGCCCGCGGAGCGCACTACCTGGTCGGCACGCCCCGGGCCCGACTGCGGGCCTTCGAGCGGGAGCTGCTCGCCGGCGACTGGCAGCACGTCCGCGAGGCCGTCGAGGTCCAGCTCCTCCCGAGCCGCGACGGGAGCGAGACCTTCGTGCTCTGCCGCAGCGCCACACGGCGAGAAAAGGAACAGGCCATGCGGCGCCTGGCGAGCCAGCGGCTGGAACAGGCGCTCGAGCGGCTGGCCGCGCAGGTGGCCGCACGCCCGCGCACGGATCCGGACTGGCTGCACGAGCGCATCGGCCGGCTGAAAGAGCGCTATGCCTCCGTGGCCCGCCTGTACGACATCCGCCTCAGGGGGACGGGCGCCGCACGCCGGCTGCACTGGCCGCTCCGCCCGGAGCGCCAGGCCTGGGCCGAGGCCCGGGCTGGCGCCTATCTGCTGCGCACGAATCTGACCGCCACCGACCCGGCCACCCTGTGGACCCGCTACGTCCAGCTCACCGAGGTCGAAGCCGCGTTTCGCGCGCTCAAGAGCGAGCTGGCGATCCGGCCGATCTGGCATCAGAAGGCGTCCCGCGTCCAGGCCCACATCCTCGTCGCCTTCCTCGGCTATGCCCTGTGGGTCACCCTCAAGCACACGCTTCGCGCGGCGGGCGCCGGACTCTCGCCCGCCCAGGCTTTACACCAGTGCCGCGGCATCAAGAGCGGCGACATTCTCTTGGAGACCACCGATGGCCGCACGCTGCGGTTTCGCCGGGTGAGCCGGCCGAACGCGGCCCAGCACCACCTGCTCGACGCCCTCCGGCTCGCTCTCCCCGAACGCCTGGGAGTCGACGCCGAATGTAGTGGAGACTCGACCACCCCACCGCCTGAAAATTCCGTAGCTTATCCCCCTCAGCGGCGCTTTCGTGCGTAACTTAGGCTAGCCGTCCCCCAGCAGCCGGCGCGCGGTGGCCACGTCGGCGGCGATCTGGGCCCGCAGCGCGTCCAGCGAGTCGAAGCGCCGCTCGCTCCGGATGCGGTCGAGGAAGGCGAGCGTCAGCTCGCGCCCGTAGAGATCCGGCGAGACGCCGAGCAGGTGCGCCTCCACCAGACGTGTCGCTCCGTCGACCGTAGGGCGTACGCCGACGTTCACGACCGCCGGGGCGGACTTCCCGTCCCACTCCGCGCGAGCGGCATATACTCCGTCCGCCAGCGGAAGACCCGGCGGCGCGGCGAGGTTGGCGGTCGGGAACCCGAGCGTTCGGCCGCGGGCGGCCCCGCGGGCCACCGCGCCGCGGAGCGCATACGGGCGACCGAGGAAGCGGGCGGCCTGCCGCACGTCCCCCCGGCGAAGAGCCTCGCGGATCGACGTCGACGAAACGGCGTGACCGTCCACCCGGAGCGGCGGCACGACGTGGACGCTCACCCCGGCCGCGCCGGCCGTTCGGGCCAGGAGCTCGGGTGTCCCTCGGGCCCCGCGACC
>DATFYA010000220.1 GCA_035315345.1 Candidatus Methylomirabilota bacterium | reverse complement strand
ACGCGCTCGATCCGGCCGAGCAGCGACTCCGTCACGTCGACGGGCGAGAGCTTGCCCGCACGAAACCGCGCGAGCAGGTCGACGGCGGAGAGCCAGGCGATCTCTTCGGCCATGTCCGGGTTCCTCCGCGCGCCATCTTGCGCAGAAGTGGCGGACGCGTCAAGCGCGGTGGCTCGGGCCCAGCAAGATCCTCCGCGAAAACCGCGGAGACCTTGGTACACTCTCCCCGCGCGTTTGACCCGGGCGCGAATTCACGTCGGCGTATACGGAGGGCCGGACCGCGTGCGTTACGGATTCGTCATCGACCAGCGCAAGTGCATCGGCTGCCACGCCTGCACCGTCGCGTGCAAGGAGGAGAACCAGGTCCCGCTCGGAGTGAATCGGACCTGGGTGAAGTACATCGAGAAGGGCGTGTTCCCGGACACCCGGCGCTACTTCTCGGTGATGCGCTGCAACCACTGCGACGACGCGCCCTGCGTGACGATCTGCCCGACGGTCGCGCTGTACCGGCGGCCCGACGGCATCGTGGACTTCGACGGCGCGCGCTGCATCGGCTGCAAGTCGTGCATGCAGGCGTGCCCCTACGACGCGCTCTACATCGACCCGGAGACGAAGACCGCGGCGAAGTGCCACTACTGCGCCCACCGGGTGGAAGCCGGGCTCGAGCCGGCCTGCGTGGTGGTGTGCCCGGTGCAGGCGATCGTGCCCGGTGATCTCGACGACCCGCACAGCCCGATCGCTCGGCTGGTGGCCTCGCAGCAGACGCAGGTGCGCAAGCCGGAGCAGGGGACGCGCCCGAAGCTCTACTACCTGGGGGCGGAGTCGGCGTCGCTCACGCCCGACCGCCAGGAGCGGCGCGGCGGCTTCGTGTTCTCGCAGGTCTCGCGCATCCCGGAGCCGGGCCAGCGCAACCACGCGGTCGTGACGCCGCCGATGCCGACGGACGACCGCGTCGACCTGCTCGGGCTGGCGCGCACCGTCTACGACGTGGCGCATCCGGAGCGCCCGTGGGGCGCGAAGGTGGCGGCCTATCTCTGGACGAAGTCCATCGCGGCGGGCGCGTTCCTGGTGGCGGCGCTCGGGGTCGCCGGCGGATTCCTCACCGCCGACACCCTCACCGGCCTCGCCGCGCCGGCGATCGGGTTGCTCTTCCTGCTGCTCACGAGCCTGCTGCTCGTGCTCGATCTCAAGCGCCCGGAGCGATTCCTCTACGTGATCTTCAAGCCCAATCCGCGCTCGTGGCTGGCTCTGGGCGGCTTCATCCTGTTCGCGGCGGGCGGGCTCGGCACGCTGTGGCTCCTCGCCGGCGTCGTGGCCAGCCTCCCCGCGCTGCGCGTGCTTTCGGGGCCGGTGGCCATCGTGGCCGCCGCGACCGCCGGGTACAGCGCGTTCCTGTTCGGGCAGGCGGAGGGCCGTGATTTCTGGCAGAGCCCGCTGCTGCTGCCGCACCTGCTGGTGGCCGCGCTCGTCGCGGGCTCCGCGAGCCTGCTGCTCGTCGCGCGTGCGCTCGGCAGCGCGCAGATCGTGGTGGGCGGGCTCGGGCTCGTGCTCTGGGCCTCGCTGCTGGTGAGCGCGCTGGTGCTCTTCGCCGAGCTGCTCACCTCACACGCCACCCAGGACGCGGCGCGCGCGGCCCGGCTGCTCACCCGCGGCCCGCTGCGCCGGCCGCTCTGGGCGGGCGTCGTGGGCGGCGGCATCGTGCTGCCGCTGGTCCTCTTGATGAGCGCGTCGGTGCCGTTCGGCTCCGAGCTGGCCGCCGCGCTCGCGCTGGGCGGCCTCTGGCTCTGGGAGGAGCTATGGATCCGCGCCGGCCAGATGATCCCGCTCAGCTAGGCCGCGGTCCGGCGAGACCTGGCCGCCAAGGAGCAAATGTCGTAATGCAAGACCTGACCCCATCCGAGCCGCTGCATCCGATGGCGCGGACGCTGGCGCCGCGGGCGTCCGGGCTCGAGCGGTTTCCGCCCGCCTCGCGCTGGGACGACTGGGAGGAATTCGACCCGAAGGCGTGGCCGCGGAAGGTCAAGCGGCGCTTCCAGCTCATCCCCACCATCTGCTTCAACTGCGAGGCGGCCTGCGGGCTCCTGGCCTACGTGGATCCGCAGGCGATGAAGATCCACAAGTTCGAGGGCAACCCGGCGCATCCGGGCAGCCGCGGCCGCAACTGCGCGAAGGGCCCCGCCACGCTCAACCAGATCACCGACCCCGAGCGGATCCTCTACCCGCTGCGCCGTGCGGGCCAGCGCGGCGCGGGCCAGTGGGAGCGCGTGACCTGGGACGAGGTGCTCGACGACATCGGCGGGCGCATCCGCCGGGCGCTGGTGGAAGGCCGACAGAAGGAGGTGATGTACCACCTCGGGCGGCCGGGTCACGAGCTGGTCTACCTGCAGCGCGTCTTCCACGCGTGGGGCATCGACGGCCACAACAGCCACACCAACGTCTGCTCCGCCTCCGCGCGCGCCGGCTACGCGCTCTGGCACGGGCTCGACCGGCCCTCGCCGGATCACAGCAAGGCGCGCTTCATCCTGCTGCTCTCCTCCCACCTCGAGGCCGGGCACTACTTCAATCCCCACGCCCAGCGCATCGTCGAGGCCAAGATGGCCGGCACCAAGGTGTGCGTGCTCGACACGCGGCTGAGCAACACCGCGTCGATGGCCGACTACTGGCTGTCGCCGTGGCCGGGGACGGAGGCCGCGCTGCTCCTGGCCATCGTCCACTGCATGCTGCGCGACGGCACCTGGGACCGCGAGTTCGTGCGCCGGTGGGTGAACTGGGAGGAATACCTGCGCGCGGAGCGGCCCGACCTGCCGGTGACGATGGCCGCGTTCGAGGAGGCGCTGAAGGCCCTCTACGCCGACTTCACCCCCGAGTTCGCGGAGCGCGAGTCGGGCGTGCCCGCGGCCCGTATCGAGGAGGTCGCGGGCGAGGTCGGCCGTGCGGGCAGCGCCCTGTCCACCCACATCTGGCGCAACGCGGCCGCCGGCAATCTCTACGGCTGGCAGGTGGCCCGCGCGCTCGAGCTGGTGGTGGTGCTGGCCGGCGCGGTGGCCACGCCGGGCGGGACGGCGCCCAGCGGCTGGAACAAGACGGTGCCGAACCCGCCGATGATGCCACCGCCCGGCAAGATCTGGAGCGAATTGCTGATGCCGCGGGAGTACCCGCTGGCCTTCTTCGAGATGAGCTTCCTGCTGCCGCACTTCCTCAAGGAGGGCCGCGGCAAGCTCGCGATGTACTTCACGCGTGTCTACAACCCGGTGTGGACCAACCCGGACGGCATGTCGTGGATCGAGATGCTGACCGACGAGGCCAAGGTGGAGCGCCACGCCTGCCTCACGCCCACCTGGAGCGAGACCGCGTGGTTCGCCGACTACGTGCTGCCGATGGGCCACGCCTCGGAGCGCCACGACCTGATGAGCCAGGAGACCCACGCCGCGCGCTGGATCGGCTTCCGCCAGCCGGTGCTGCGGGTGGCGCTCGAGAAGCAGGGCCGACGCTTCGACCTCACCTGGCAGGCCCACGAGGCGGCCGGCCTCGGGCAGGTCTGGGAGGAGGACGAGTTCTGGATCGAGTTGTCCTGGCGCATCGATCCGGACGGCGCCCTCGGGATCCGCAAGTACTTCGAGTCGCCCTACCGCCCCGGCGAGAAGCTGCGCATCGAGGAGTTCTACCGCTGGATCTTCGAGCACAGCGTGCCCGGCCTGCCCGAAGCCGCGACGCGCGAGGGCCTCGGCCCCCTCGAGTACATGCGCAAGTACGGCGCGTTCCTGGTCCAGAGCGAGGTGTACGGGACCCACGAGACCCCGCTCACCGACAAGGAGCGCGAGGGAGCCACCGTCGACGCGACCTCGCACCTGGTGATGAAGAACGGCGCGTCGGTGGGCGTGGACGTCGACGGGCAGTGGGCCGGCGGCTTCCCCACGCCTTCGCGCAAGCTCGAGTTCTACTCGCGCACGCTGAAGGACTGGAAGTGGCCGGAGCACGCGGTACCGACCTACGCGCGGAGCCACGTGCACTGGCAGGAGATGGACCGCAGCCGCGGGGAGATGGCGCTGCTGCCCACGTTCCGGCTCCCCACCCTCATCCACTCGCGCTCGGGCAACGCCAAGTGGCTCTACGAGATCTCCCACACCAACCCGCTGTGGCTCCATCCGGAGGACGCGGCGCGCTTCGACGTGCAGACCGGGGACCTCCTCAAGGTCACCACCGAGATCGGGCACTTCGTCGACCGGGTGTGGGTGACCGAGGCGATCCGCCCGGGCGTGCTGGCCTGCTCGCACCATCTCGGGCGGTGGCGGCTCTCCGAGCACACCGGAGGCGAGCGCTGGTCCACCGCGCTGGCGTCGCTCGAGCGGCCCGCCCCCGGGCAGTGGCGCCTCCGCCACGTGCACGGCATCCGCCCGTTCGAGAGCGCCGATCCGGACTCCGGGCGCGTGTGGTGGGAGGACGCGGGCGTGCACCAGAACCTGACCTTCCCGGTGCATCCGGATCCGGTGAGCGGGCAGCACTGCTGGCACCAGAAGGTCACGGTCGGCCGTCCCGGCCCCGACGATCGCTACGGCGACGTGGTGGTGGACACCAACAAGTCGTTCGAGGTGTACCGCAAGTGGCTGGCGCTGGCGCGCCCCGCGCCCGGCCCCGGCGGCCTCCGCCGGCCGCTGTGGCTGCCGCGGGCGTTCAAGCCGGACGCCTCGGCCTACCGGATCGACGGCGCCTAGCTATAGCGAGCCCGTTGACTTCGACGGGAAGCGGGGCATGCTGAGGGCCATGAGCCCGACCCGAGTCGCATCGTGGTAAGTTACCCCGGCCGCGACGTGGCGGAGATCGAGCCCTCGACCGCGGTGAGAGAGAACCCGACGGGGCAACGTTCGACGGGGTGGCGGAGGTGAAAAGCACGTGATCGCACGTGGGTTGCTCGCACTGCTGGTGGTGCTCGGGCTCGCCGGCCCGGCCGGCTCGGCCGACGACATCGACCGGCTGCTGCGGGAGATGAAGCTGGTGGCGGTGCCCGGCGAGCGTCCGCCCGCCATCGCGCTGTCGCGGGTGGACGGCGGCAAGGCCACGCTGGCCGAGCAGCAGGGCAAGGTCGTGCTCGTCTACTTCTGGGCCACGTGGTGCGGCTACTGCCGACGCGAGCTGCCGGCCGGCGTCGAGAAGGTCGTGCGCCAGCGGAAGGGCCAGCCGTTCACCGTGCTGGCCGTGAACATCGAGGAGCCGCGCGACCTGGTGGCCGGCTACGTCCGCGAAGCCGGGATCACGCCGCCGGTTCTGCTCGACACCTCCGGCGCGGTCGCGCGCGCGTATCGCGTGACCGCCACGCCGACGACCTATCTGATCGGGCGCGACGGGCGCCTCGTCGCGCGGGCCGCCGGCACCCGCGAATGGGACGGCCCGGCCGGCCGCGCCCTCCTCGACGCGCTGGTGGCCGCGCCCGCCAAGTAGCCGCGCGCCGCGCCGCCCGATGGCCACCGAATCCACCGTCGAGACGCTCGCCACCGACATCCTGGTGCTGGGCGCCGGCGGCGCCGGCCTCTGCGCGGCCCTGCACGCCGCCGATCGCTCGCCGCGCCTGACCATCACGGTGGCGGTGAAGGGCCTGCTCGGCCGCGCCGGCTGCACCCGCATGGTGCAGGGCGGGTACAACGCGGTGCTGCGGGGCCCCGACTCCATCGACGCGCATCTCGTCGACACCCTGCAGGGCGGCGCCTGGATCAACGACCAGGAGCTGGTGTGGACGCTGGTGAACGAGGCGCCGGGACGGCTGCTCGAGCTGGAGGGACGCTACGGCTGCTTCTTCGACCGCGATCCGGAGGGCCGGATCCACCAGAAGCCGTTCGCGGGGCAGAGCCACGACCGCACCATCCACAAGGGTGATCTCACCGGCATCGAGATCATGAATCGGCTCGCCGAGCAGGTATGGCGACGGCCGTCGATCCGCCCGCTCGAGGAGCATCGCGCGGTCGAGCTGCTGCGGGGTGAGGGCGGACAGGTGGGGGGCGCCCTGCTGCTCGACGTGCGCCGCGGCACCTTCCTGCTCGTGCGCGCCCGCGCCATCCTGCTCGCGATGGGGGGCGGGCCCACCATGTACAAGGTCGTCGCGTGCTCGGCCGACAAGTCTTCGGACGGCATCGCGCTGGCCCTGCGGGTGGGCGTGCGGCTGCGCGACATGGAGATGGTCCAGTTCCATCCCACCGGCCTCATCGTGCCGAACTCCCTCATGACCGGCGCGCTGCTCGAGGAAGGGCTGCGCGGGGCGGGAGGCCGGCTCCTGAACGGCCGCGGCGAGCGGTTCATGCAGCGCTACGACGGGGCGCGGCTGGAGCGCTCCACGCGCGACCTGGTCGCGCGCGCCTGCTACACCGAGGTGCAGCAGGGCCGGGGCACGCCCAACGGCGGCGTGTGGATCGACGTTTCGCACCTGGGCGCCGAGGTGGTGGAGCGAAATTTCCGCGGGATGGTCCGGCGCTGCCGCGACTTCGGGCGCGATCTGGCCCGCGAGCCGGTGGAGGTCGGCCCCACCGCGCACTTCATGATGGGCGGGGTCGTGATCGACCGCGCCTGCCGCACCGACACCGAAGGGCTCTTCGCGGCCGGCGAGGACTCGGGCGGCGTGCACGGCGCCAATCGCCTGGGCGGCAACGGGGTCGCCGAGTCCACCGTGTTCGGCGGCATCGCGGGCGACGTGATGGCCGACTACGTGGTGGGCCGCCTGCTGCCCCAGATTCCGGGCCCGATGGTGGAGGAGGCCTGCGGGGCCACCACCGCGCCGCTCGAGCGCTCCGAGGGCGAGAGCGTCTACCCGCTGCAGGCGCGGCTACGCCAGGTCATGTGGGAGCACGTGGGGCTCATCCGCACCGGCGAAGGGCTGAAGCTCGCGCTGAGCGAGATCGAGGACATCGGCCAGCGGCTCGACGGCATCGCGATCCGCGGCGGCGGCGCCTACAACGTCGCGTGGCAGGACTGGCTCAACCTCCAGAACCAGGCCACCACCGCCTGGCTGATCGCCCGCAGCGCGCTGGAGCGCACCGAGAGCCGAGGGTCGCACTATCGCCGCGACTTCCCGGACACCGCGAGCGACGCGGTGACGGTGCTCGCCGGCTACGAGGACGGCGCCGGGCCCAAGGTCTGGACCGAGCCGGTGCGCTACACCCGGATGAAGCCGGCGGCCGGGCGCGTCTCCGCCACCGTCGACGTCGGCGACTGATGGCGAAGCGGCCGCGACGGATCCTGCGGCGCCGGTGGGCCACCACGGAAGGGTGGCGCGGGACCCGGGCCGGCATGTGGGCGTGGCTGGTCCAGCGCGGCGCCGCGGTGGCGCTGCTGCTGGTGATCGCGCTGCACCTCCGCAACCCGTTCATCCGGCCGGTGCAGGCGGTGCTGCTCGGCCTGGTGCTGCTGCACGCCCTGCTCGGGGTACGCGCGATCCTGCTCGACTTCGGCCTGCCGGTGCGATGGCATCGCAGCCTGCTGGTGCTGGCCGTCGTGGTCGGCGCGGCCATCTTCGCCGCGTTCTGGGGGTGGCGGTGGTCCTGAAGGTCTTCCGCTGGACGCCGGGCTTTCGCGAGCGGATCCAGCGCTTCTGGGTGCCCGCTCGCGAGGGCATGACCGTCCTCGACGCGCTCGTCGACGCGCAGCGACGGCTCGACCCGACGCTGGCCTTCCGCTACGCCTGCCGCGTCGGCATGTGCGGCTCCTGCGCGATGGTGGTGAACGGCCGGGAGCGCTGGGCGTGCCGCACGCTGCTCAAGAGCCTGCGCACCGGCATCGTCACGGTGCGGCCCCTCTACCACTTCCCGCTGATCCGGGACCTGGTGGTGGACATGGCCCCGCTGGCCGAGCAGAACGCGCGGGTGGGCGGCGCCTTCGTGCCGAAAGAGGCGACGCCCGCCGCCGCGCGCATCCCGGCCGGCGCCCCGGAGCGTGGGCGCATCGACCCGGCCATCGAATGCATCGGCTGCGGGATGTGCGTGTCGGCCTGCACCATGGTCGCCAACGACGAGCGCTTTCCGGGGCCGGCCGCGCTCAACCGGCTCTACACGCTGCAGGCGGACAGCCGGGACGGAGCCCACGAGGACCGCTCGGCGGTCATGCTGTCGGAAGACACGCTGACGCGCTGCCACACCGAGATGAACTGCACCGACGTGTGCCCGATGGGCATCTCGCCCACCGCATCGATCCTGGCCCTGCGCCGCCTCGCGGTGCGCGGGTTGTTCCGCTGATCGTCCCGTCGTGAGCCCCGTCGCGGGCTGCCTGTTCTGCCGGATCGCGGGCGGCGAGGAGCCGGCCGCGATGGTGCTGGAGGCGCCCGAGGTGGTGGTGTTCCTCGATCACCGCCCCCTGTTCCCCGGTCACTGCCTGGTCGTGCCGCGCCGGCACGTCGACACGCTCGGCGATCTGCCTCCGGCGCTGACCGCGCCGCTGTTCGACACCGCCGCGGCGGTGGCGCGCGCGATCGAGCCGGCGCTCGAGGCCGAGGGCTCCTTCGTGGCGGTGAACAACCGGGTGAGCCAGAGCGTGCCCCACCTGCACGTGCACGTGGTGCCCCGGCGCAAGGGCGACGGGCTGCGCGGCTTCTTCTGGCCCCGCGGCCACTACGCCTCGGACGCGGAGCGCGAGGCGACCCGGCGCCGGCTCGCCGAGGCGGTCGCCCGCTCCGCCTGAGGCTCAGCCGGCCGCGCGGTGCTCGGCGGGCTTCAGCGCCGCCGACAGATTGCAGGCGCTGTTGATGAGCCCGATGTGCGAGAGGGCCTGCGGGAAGTTGCCGATCTGCCGGCCCGCGCGCGGATCGTACTGCTCGGAGAGCAGGCCCACGTCGTTGCGCAGGGAGAGGAGCCGGTCGAACAGCCGGCGCGCCTCGTCGTGGCGGCCCTGCAGGACCAGGTTGTCCACCAGCCAGAACGAGCAGGCGAGGAACGCGCCCTCGCCGGGCGGCAGGCCGTCCACGCCGGTCTCGGTGGTGTAGCGGCTCACGAAGCCGTCACGGACGAGGTGGCGCTCGATCGCGGCCAGCGTCCCCCGCACCCGCGAGTCGGTGGGGGGCAGGAAGCCCACCAGCGGGATCATGAGCAGGCTCGCGTCGAGGTGCTTCGAGCCGTAGGCCTGCACGAACGTGTTGCGGCCCGTGTCGAAGCCGCGGCGGCAGACGTCGGCGTGGATGGCGTCACGGAGCGCGCCCCAGTGCTCGCGCGGCGGGGCGTGCGGTGCGTGATCCGAGAGCTTCGTCATCCGGTCCGCCGCCACCCATGCCATGACCTTGGAGTGGGTGAAGTGCTGGCGCGGTCCGCGCACCTCCCAGATGCCCTCGTCCGGCTGCGTCCAGACCTCCTCCAGGCGCCGCATGACTCCCGCGATGATGCGACGGCCTTCCGGATCCGGCTCGAGGCCGGCGCGCTCGGCCGCGTAGGTGGCGTCCAGCAGCTCGCCCCACACGTCCAATTGAAACTGGGAATGTGCCGCGTTGCCGATCCGCACCGGCGCCGAGCCCTCGTAGCCGGGCAGCCACCGCAGCTCCAGCTCGGTGAGGCGGCGCTCGCCGCCAAGCCCGTACATGATCTGCAATTGCTCGGGCGTGCCCGCGACCGCGCGCGTCAGCCATCGTTGCCAGGCCCGCGCCTCGTCGAGATAGCCGCCCGCGATCATGGCGTACAGCGCGAAGGTGGCGTCGCGGACCCAGCAGATGCGGTAGTCCCAGTTGCGCACCCCGCCGATCCACTCGGGCAGGGAGGTGGTGGGCGCGGCGACGATGCCGCCGGTGGGCTCGTAGATCAGGGCTTTGATCGTGATCAGCGAGCGCAGCACCGCGTCGCGGTCGGGGCCCTCGTAGGTGGCTCGCCCCGACCAGCGCCGCCACCACGTCTCGGTGTCGCGGATCGCGGCCTCGGCATCGATGGGCTCGGGCGCGGGCACGTTGGAGGGATTCCAGGACAGCGTGATCGTTCGGCGCTCGCCGGCGCGCACCGAGAACTCGGACACCGTCGTGAGGGCCTCGCCGTGAAGCGGGAGGTCGGTGTGGAGCGACAGCGCGTCGGGACCGCCCACCGCGCGGATGCCGTGCTTCGTGCGGCGCACCCACGGCACCACCGAGCCGTAATCGGTGCGGATCACCAGATCCATCCGCATCGGCACCGTGCCGCGCCGGCCGACGACCTGCCGCACCACCATCGGCGGGCCGTCACGCGGCGGCATGCAGTCGACGACGGTCACCGCGCCGGCGTCGTGCTCGAAGTCGGTCTCGAGCACCAGAGTGGTGTCGCGGTACCGTCGCGCGACCGAGCGGCCGCCGGCCGGCGCGAGCCGCCAGAATCCGTGATCGGCCGTGCCCACCAGCGCCGCGAAGCACGCGCCGGAGTCGAAGCGCGGCATGCAGAGCCAGTCGATGGAGCCCGAGCGGGAGACGAGCGCCGCCGTCTCGCCGTCGCCGATGAGCGCGTAGTCCTCGATTCGGTCCGACATTTCCGTGTCAGGAACGGGCCGTCCCTTGACCTCCCAGGGGCGTCATGTTAGCGTAACTCCGGATTTTATCTAGTCGCCTCCTGCCTCTCACCGGGTGGGAGGCGATACGTATGTGTGCGGTCCGCCGACCGGTGAGGGCCGGCAGACGCCGCCCACCGAGACGCATCGGAGGAGGCC
>DATFYA010000219.1 GCA_035315345.1 Candidatus Methylomirabilota bacterium | reverse complement strand
CGAGCTGGACGGCGCCCACCAGGCGCTGGTCGAACGCCGCGGCTGGGCCCAGGCCCGCCTCGACGCCAGCGACCGCATCTCCACTCACTAGCTCTTGCCTCTCCCGCGGTCGTGCGATCATCTCCTGGATGACGTCGACCGCATTGCTGCCGCTGCCACTGGCGCTGGCGCTGCTGGCAACGCCGCAAGCGCCCGGCAAACATGTCCGCATCCGCGACCTGCCTGACATCGTTCGCCCGAAGGGCCCCGCCCCGACGACCGCCGAGCTGGGCATCCGCCACAGCGCCGCTCCCGATCGAAGGCTTCCGGGGGGCTTGCGGATCACGACTCGCTGCGAGGACAGCTGCTGCGTCGACGGTCTGATGGCCGGCGACAAGGTGCTGCTCGCGCCGCAGGTCGACCCTGACTTTCGCGATCACTGCAGCAACGGCTGGTACGAACGCGTCGTTCGCGTCGCCTATCAGGACGAATCCGCCGTGTCGATCTATGTGGCCGAGAGCTGGTTCTACGAAGGTGCCGCCCACGCCCATAATCGACTCCGTTGCCGGAGCTTCGACATCGCGACCCGGAAGCAGCTGAGGCTCGCCGACGTCCGGCCGGGCGCCGCCGCCACCCGTGCGCTCGCCCAGGCGCGCCGCTTGATCCGCGACACGCATGACTTGCACGGCTACACCCCGAACGCGGCGGGCATTCGCTTCCGCGGCCCCCGCACCGGCAAGGGGGCACAGCTCGGGCTTCAGTTCTGCGCCGAGGGCCGGGACGACGTCGTCGAGATCGACGCCTGACGACTCGATCCGGTCCCCTCGCCCCGCGAAGCGGGGAGAGGGTTAGTCAGAATGGAACGACCGGCCCCGATTCGCAGTGAGCGTGGATTACGCTGCGGATCGGGAAAGAACCGTGGCGCAGAGCCACATGCGAAAGGAGCCGGTCGATGACAAAGTCTATCCGATACGTGGGTCTGGATGTTCACGCAGACACGATCGCCGTCGCGATCTGCGAAAGCCGCGGAGACGGTCGGTCGCTCGGGACGATCCCGAACCGTCCGGAGTCGATCCGGAAGCTGGTGAAGCGACTTGAGCCAGTGTCGACGCTGCGGGTGTGTTACGAGGCGGGCCCGACTGGGTATGCCTTGTACTGGCAGCTCACCGGGCTGGATGTTCAGTGTGAGGTGGTGGCGCCGACGTTGGTGCCGGTGAAGGCGGGAGATCGGGTAAAAACGGACCGACGGGACGCCGAGAAGCTGGCGCGCAGCTACCGCAGCGGAGACCTGACGGCGGTGTGGGTACCCGACGGTGCGCACGAGGCGCTCAGAGACGTGGTGCGCGCCCGGGAGGCAGCCAAGAAGGATCAGCTGCGGGCGAAGCACCGGCTGAGCAAGTTCTTGCTTCGCCACGGCCGGCGACCTCCGGAGGGAACAAATGCCTGGACGGGGAAGTACTGGAACTGGCTGAGCACGGTGCGTTTCGAGCACACAGCCCAGGAAGCCACGCTGCTGGACTACCGGACCGAAGTGGAGCGAGCAGCCGATCGGCTCGATCGGCTCGAGAAGGCGATCGACGAAGCGGTGCAGGACGCTCCCGCGCAGATGAAGGCGGTCATCGACGCGTTGCAGGCGTTGCGAGGGATCGCGAAGATCACCGCGACCACGATGGTGACCGAGGTCGGCAATTTCTCGCGTTTCGCCAAACCCAATCAGCTGATGGGGTACGGAGGGCTGGTTCCCAGCGAATTCTCGACGGGGAACAGCAGGAGACAGGGGGCGATCACAAAGACCGGAAACGCCCACCTACGGCGAGTTTTGGTCGAGGCAGCATGGTCGTATCGACATCGCCCGAGCCTGTGCGGCGCGCACAAGCGACGCCAGCAGGGACTCAGCGAGGAGATCAAGGCGATCTCCTGGAAGGCCCAGCAGCGGCTTTACACCCGCTACTGGCGGCTGACATCCAGGGGCAAGATTCCTGGCAAGGCGATAACAGCTGTCGCGCGCGAGCTCGTCGGCTTCATCTGGGCTGTCGGCGTCCAGGCCGAACGAGAAGCTGCGGCCGCGTAAAGACGAAGGCGATGGAGCAGAACGGTCAGCGGTCGAAGCGCACGGAAAGGAGAATCCTCGTCTCTCCCTATGCGACAGGCCCTTGGCCCAGATTCGCGAAGTTAGTCCGAGGCAGCTCCCGACGAATCACGATTATGAAGGCGAGCGTCAGCTCGATCCTCGAATATCAGAGTGATCAACCGTCGATGAAGCCGCTTCGGCCGCTGTCCCTTCTGCTCCACTCTCAGCCCAAAACAAACGGGCCCCCATTCACTTTTCTCTTGCGGGGTCGTTCCATATCAGGGAGAGGGGTCCGTCGGCCGGCGGCGCCGTCGCACCAGCGCGCTCATGCCGATGAACAGCAGCGCGATCGATCCGAAGTCGGTCCGGCCGGCGATGGCGCAGCCCCAGCCGGACGAATCGTCGCCGCCGCCGGTGTTGCCCGTGCCGCTGGCGCCCGCCGCGCCGCTCGCGCCGGCCGCGCCGGACGTGCCCGCGCCGCCGCTGGTGTTGCCCGCGCCGGTCGTGCCGGCCGCGCCGCTCGCGCCCGCGTCGCCGGGACCGCCGACACCGCCCGTCGTACCCCCCTCCGATGGCGCGCCGGCGGTCCCTCCATCCGGATGGGCGCCGCCCATGCCCGTGCACGCGGCGGCAAGACTTAGACAGCCGAGGAGCAGCAC
>DATFYA010000218.1 GCA_035315345.1 Candidatus Methylomirabilota bacterium | reverse complement strand
CAGGTGCAGGGCTACTGCATCATGGGCGGCCTCATGCTGGCCTCCTGCTGCGACCTCATCATCGCCGCCGACGACGCGCAGTTCGCCGACCGGATGGTGCGCTGGGGCGGCGCGCACGTGCAGTACTTCAGCATGCCGTGGGATCTCGGCCCGCGGAAGGCCAAGGAGTACCTGTTCACCGGCGACTACATCGACGCGAAGACGGCGCTCGATCTCGGCCTCGTCAACCGGGTGGTGCCGCGGGCGGAGCTGGACGCCGCCACGCTCGAGCTGGCGCAACGCATCGCTCTTCAAGATTCCTTCGCGCTGAAGCTCGCGAAGGCGTCGGTGAACGAGACGGTGGACATCCAGGGGCAGCGCCGCGCCCTCGAGAGCTCGTTCAAGAACTACATGCTGACGATCCCGCACCGCCAGGCGCTCGGCACCTACGGGGCGGCGGCGCGGGCCAGGGGCGTGAAGGACCGGATCAAGACGCGGGACGCGAAGTTCGGGGACGCCGCGGGCGGGTGAGGGGAGCGCTAAATGACGATGCGGAGTGCGGCGTCTCTGGCCCTGATCGGCGCGGTCCTGGTGGCGATCGTGCTGGTCGTCGGGCTCGTGCTGGACCTGCTGAACGTGCTGCGAGGTCTCGTCCCGGCGCTGAGGCTGGTCACGTCGTTCATCTACGCCTTCGCGGGCGTGGTGGCGGTCGTGTTCCTGTGGGTGTTTCGCAACGCCCAGTCGTGAGGCCGGACCGTGAGGGCCAGCGGACTCGTCGGGGTCGGTGTGGTCCTCGGGTGGCTGGCGAGCAAGACCTGGAGCGATCCCGGATGCCGGCTGGGGCTGGTCGTCTTCCTGGTCGCCACGGCGGCCATGGCCCTGGCCTTCCTTCTCGCGGTGGTCGGTCACGGACGGGACGTGCGCGCCGGCGACCACGATGAGGACGACGAGGGCGATCGCCCCTGACGTGTCGCCTCGCGACGGCGCGTCCAGGCCTCTCTCACCCATGGCGACGGCAGCCAGCTCGCTGGCCACGACGGGCCGGCCGGTCCCGAGGGCCGCGGCCGTCGCTACGGTAGCTGCGACGGGAGCAGGTCCGCGACGCGAACGCGGGCCTGGGGTGCTGCGAGTGGGCTGACGAGCTCGTCCGGCGCCAGCCTGACGATCGAGCCGTACCGCCAGCCGAACGGCGCGCCGGAATCGACGATGGGGTGGCGGTAGACCTCGACCACGTCATCGACGAGGTTGACGATCCAGTACTCCGGCACCTGGGCGCGCGCGTAGGCGCTGCCCTTGTGCAGCCGGTCGGACTCGAGGCTCGTGTCGGCCACCTCGACGAGGAGCGCCGGCCGGGCGGGATGGGCATGCCGGTAGTCGCGGAAGCTGCCCGGGGCCACCACCAGGTCCGGCTCGGGCTCCGACTCGTCGTCGAGCGCGACCGGCGCCTGGGTGCGCACTTCCCAGCCGTCCGCGAAGGCCCGGCGCAGCACCTCCTCGGCCATGCGGATGGCCGTCATGTGAGGGGTGCCCTGCGGCTCGCACACCATCAGATCGCCGCCGAGCAGCTCGACGTGCTCCCCGGAACGGAACGCGCCCAGATCGACGAGGCGCTCGTACTCGAGGCGAGTCCAGCGCTTCGTGCCTGGATTCGAAGCGGGCATGGTCTTCACGCTAGCCTGCGTCGGCGTGGCGAGTCAATGTACGCACGTGAATACTCCAGGAGCGCCGTCAGATGGTGGCGCTCACGCCTCCGTCGACCGGCAGGCAGCAGCCGGTGTTCCAGCGTGCGTCGTCCGACGCGAGGTACAGCGCCGCCGCCGCGACCTCCTCGGGCCGGCCGCCAAGGCCGAGCGGATGGGCCTTCTCCAGCTCCTGGATCTCGCCGGTCTGCTCCAGGCGGCTCAGATGGTCCCGGTTCATGTCCGTCTCGATGTACGCCGGACAGATGCAGTTGATGCGGATGCCCTCGTGAGCGTGGTCGAGCGCCATGCACTTCGTGAGGTGAATCACGGCGGCCTTGGCCACGCTGTACGGCAGGTGGCGGCGCTGGGCTTTCAACCCGCCCATGGAGGCGATGTTGATGATGGTTCCCCGGCGCCGGCGGAGCTCGGGCAGGGCGCCGCGGGAGCAGAGGAAGACGCTCATCAGATTCGCGTCGAGCGTGCGTCGGAACTCGTCGGGCGTGCATTCCTCGGCGGTAACCCGTCCGAGCACGGCGCCCGCGTTGTTGACCAGGATGTCGAGCCGACTGAAACGCTCGATGGTGCTACGCACCAGAACGGCGATGTCGGCCTCGACCGTGGCATCGCCGGCGACGGCGAGCGCCTCGCCGCCGCCGCTCTGGATGGCGGCGACCGTCGCCTCCAGCGGCGCCCGCCGGCGGCCGGTGACCGTCACCCGTGCGCCCTCCTGGGCGAAGCGGAGCGCGATCGCGCGGCCGAAGCCACTGCCCCCGCCGGTGACGATGGCGACCCGACCGTGGAGACGCACGGCGTGCACTGTACCCCACCGCGTGGGGAAACTGAAGATTATCGCGGCACCTCACCAAGACTTCCCGCCGAGGATCCGATAGGCTCGGCCCGCGATGGCAGGGCGTGACGCGGGAGCACGAATCCGCTCGGCCATTCCCCCGAAGAGAACCGTGGAAATGCGCTACCCTTCTGGTCAAGGAGGTGACTGAATGCGGAATGAGTTCACTGCAATCGTGGAGCGCCACGGACGCTGGCACATCGCCTGCTGCCCGGAGATCCCCGGCGCGAATGGTCAGGGCAAGACGAAGGCGGCCACCCTCGAGAATCTGCGCGACGCCATCGCCCTGATTCTCGAGGACAGACGCAAGGACGGTTTACGTGGAGTCCCGGACGTGCTCGCCCGCAAGATCTGTCGGGGCCTCTCGGTGCCCGAACTTGGTCGCGGAAGCCAGCCCGTGTAGACGGCCGGCAAGGACACCTCGCCACTCTCCACACCTAGGCGTCCGGGACCATGGCGCTATCCGAGATCCAACAGGCCGAAGTGGCTCGCCGCCTTGGAGCGTTCTGCCAGGCGCGGGTTCCGCCTGAAGTCCGCAACCAGGTACGCCTCGGCTACCGCATCACAGGGAGCGCCGTCGTCCTGTTCGAAGAGCGGCCGGCGTTTCAGCCGCCCCATGAATGGCGTGAGATGGCGATCGCGAAATTCCGGTTCGTCGGCACCCAGAACGTCTGGCAACTGTACTGTCAGCACCGCGATCAGCGGTGGCACTCATACCAGGCACGGCCCGCAGCGCCGAGCCTCAAGGAACTACTTGATGAGGTCGCCGCCGATCCGACTGGGATCTTCTGGGGGTAGTGCGTCGGGCGGCCAGCCCCTCGCGGCCCTCCTTCGTCTTCACCTCATCCACCGCCCGCCCATCGGCCGTGAGCACCACGCCATACTCCGCCGCGTTCACAATCTTGCCGTCCAGCACATCCGCCAGTACCGCCGCCGGGTCCCGCTCCATCGGATCGCCGTAGCCCGCGCCCCCGGCGATGTACTCCCAGAGCTGGTCGCCCGGGTGGAGCACGATCATCTTCTTCGAGGGCAGCTCCTCGCGGGTGCCGTCCTTCCTCAAAATAAACGCATGCGCCCGGGTGCCCGGGGCGCCACCCTCCAGCGGCCAGGGCGACGACGCGAAGCGCTCGCCGCGGTGGGAGACCGTGACGTCCGTGGTGGTGGCCTCGAAGACCTTCTCGAGCCCGAGGCCCCCGCGGAAGCGGCCGGCACCGCCGGAGCCCTGCCAGAGGCGCATGCGGGAGATGCGCAGGGGGAAGTTCATCTCGACCGACTCCACCGGGATGTTCATGCAGTTGGAGACGTCGGTCTCGATGGTGTCGATGCCGTCCTTGTCGGGGCGGGCACCCATGCCGCCGGCGGCCAGCTCGCTGGCCACGAAGGGGCGGCCGGTCTCGGGGTCGCGGCCGCCGAAGGCCATGACCAGCAGGGTGCCGGAGTTGGCGGCGGGCATGCGGCCGGGCAGGGCGCCGACCAGCGCGCCCAGGATGGTGTCGGCGATGCGCTTGATGGTGGCGGTGCGGCAGCTCACCGGGGCGGGCGGGCGCGGGTTGACGATGGTGCCCTCGGGCAGCACCGCGTCCACCGCG
>DATFYA010000217.1 GCA_035315345.1 Candidatus Methylomirabilota bacterium | reverse complement strand
ATCTGCGGGTCGGGAGAACTGCGGCCGTGTGGGGGCTCCCCGGGCATTGTCGCGCTGTTACCGTCCCGGCCGTGCGCCCACCTGCGGCAATGCCATGGGCCGGGACGGTGACCGTCCCCCGCAGGGCCCGGCTGCTCGTCTCGGGCGCGGCCGTGGCAGCCGTCACGACGGCCGTACTTCTGGTCCTGCTGACGGCCGCGCTCGTCGCCGGGTGGGGCGGGGGCCCTGCGGTGGCGTACGGGTCGGCCGCATTCGGCGCGGCCGGCCTAGCGGTCGGGCTCCTCGTGCTCGCCCGCGCGGGCGCCGTGGCACGGACCGACGCGGCGCGCGGTCGGGCACTGTGCATTCGCTGCTGCCTCTGGGCGCTGGTCGCGGTGCTCGCGGTTTTCATCGTCGGCTACATGACCCGGGCCGCTGCGCCCATATGGGGGAGCACGGTGGCCGGTATCCCGCTCATCGCCCTGGTCGGTCTGGCGGCCCGGCAGCGTGTCCTGCTGCAGGGCCGAGCCGTCCGGTGAGCTGTCCTGCGGGGCGACTACTGCACCCGCGGCAACTCACCTTCATCGGGGAGGTCGGCGACGGGTGGATCACTCATCGTAGCTATTCAGCTGGTTTGAGTGTGGGTGGTAGCCATGCGCCGGTGGTGAAGAGTTGGCGGAGGGCGTCGAGTTTGTCGAGTCCCCATTTGGTGGCTGTGTCCAGGTAGGACTGAACGATGGCGAAGTCGGTGAGGCCTTGCAGGGTGCGCCAGCAGCCGCCGGAGGTGCGTTGTTGGATCTTGACGGGCCTGCACGCGCGCTCCGCTTCATTGTTCGTGAACGGCACCGAGAGATCCGCGGCAAACCTCAAGATCATGTCTTCGAACCGTCTGAACCGCGTAATGAGGGTGCGGGCCTTGTCGGCGAGCTTGGAGTGTTCGCCCTGGTTGTCGGTGTTGCCTCGGGCGAGTGCTCCCAGGTAGTGGTTGCGGATCTGCTTCAGCGTGGCTTCGTCGAGGCGGTCGGCGCCACGATCACGGGCCTCGTGGGCGGCGCGGTTGGCTTCCAGCAGGGTGTTGGCCATCGCCTGCGCCCATAGTTGGCCGTCGGGGTCGGCATCGGAGATCGACCGCAGATCGCGCAGCAGATGAGCTCCGCACCAGGCATGTGCCGCCTGGAGGTGTGCGTAACCGGCGTAGCCGTCGCGCACCAGCACCCCGGTGAACTGTCCGAGGACACCGCCGGCATCGATGCTCGCCGCGGAGCGGTCGCCGACGTGCATCAACGTGAGGTATTCGGTGCAGGCCACGTGGACGTAGGCCAGGGATCCGGTGGCGCGGCCGGGTGTCTCGTCGGCATGCAGCACCGGCGCGGTGGCCAGCAGGTTTCGCATGTGGCCGAGGAACTTCTTCTCCAACTGTCGGGCGGCGCGACCACGGATGGCGGCCAGGAACCCGGTGGACACATCGATCGCGGTCAACGTCTCCAGCAGGTCGCGGGCGCGCCCGACCGGCAGGTAGTGCGCGCAGGTGAGCAACGCGGCGCGGGCGAGGGTTTCCGGGCCGATCCGCACCGGCGAGCCCGGCGCGGCCACAATGCCGACGTGCTCGACCGGCACGGCCTCGTCGTCCCAGCCCGGGGTGGTGACCACCCCGCAGCACGCGCAGACCTTCGAGATCCGCACATACTCGGTGACCTTCGGGGGCGGCGCGGGCTGGATGTCGACGATCTGACGCCGCCGATGGCCGTGTTCCGCGGCCTCGACCAGTGACGCGTCACAGGACCGGCAGCGGCCCGGCCGGATCTCCAGCCGCTCGTCCGGGTCGTCGATCAGGCAGCGCGAGGACGACGAAGAGCCCGGCTGCTTGCCGGACTTGCGTCCCGACCTCGTCCGCGACGAGCGCATCTTCGCCGGCTTCTTCGCCCACGGCGCATCCGACGACGGAGGGCGGGAGGAGTTCGAGGAGTCCCCAGCGGCCTGGCGCTTCAACTCCGCGATCTCATCGGCCTGTTCCCTGACCACCCGCTCCAGCTGCGCAACCTGCCCGGTCAACACCGCGACCATGCTCTTCAACTCGGCGTGATCGGCACGCACCGCAGCCTCGCTCGCCCGAAGCTCCTCCACCTCAGCACGCAGCGCGGCGTTCTCCACCCGCAGCGCAGCGTCGTCCACAGCCGACTGCTCGTCGGGCGGGCGATCGGGCACGACGACACCCTGCCCAACCCGACACCGAGATCAACTCGACACGCCGACGATCACGTCACACCAGCCCACCAGCCCCACCAGCCACAACGCGCACGCCGCCGCCGCTCGCAACGCCGGGACCCGTCCGCCGACGGATGACCGTCGACGCGCCGCCCGTCTACGCGCTCGCGGTGGCGCGGAACGTGCCGCCGAGGTGAGTGGCAACAGCTGAATAGCTACGCGAGCTGCTCCAGCGAGTACAGCGCTCCTAGGCGGACTGGGGC
>DATFYA010000216.1 GCA_035315345.1 Candidatus Methylomirabilota bacterium | reverse complement strand
CGCGGCGGGGCGCATCGGCAGCCTGACCACCCGCTTCCACGGGGCGCCGACCAACCGTAGCCACCGGGTGACGATGGAGACCGACGCGCCCGAGCTGCTGCGCCGCTGCCGGGAGGACGGCGCCGACGCGGCGGTCCTGGTCCCCAGCTGACCGGTCTGCCACCAGACCGTGAGTCTGGCCGCGCGCCACCTGGAGGCCAACGGCATCGCCACCGTGATCATGGGCTGCGCCCGTGACATCGTCGAGCACTGCGGCGTCCCCCGGTTCGTGTGGAGCGATTTTCCGCTCGGCAATTCGGCGGGCCGGCCGTTCGACCGCGAGTCGCAGATCCTCACGCTCGAGCTGGCGCTTCGGCTGCTGGCGGGCGCCCCGGCGGCGCGGACCACGGTGGCGTCGCCGCTGGCGTGGACGAAGGATCCGGGCTGGAAGCAGAAGTACCTCGACGCGGGCAAGCTCTCGCCCGACGAGATCGCGGAGCGGCGCAAGGAATTCGACGTCGTGAAGGCGGTGGCCAAGGCCAAGCGCGAGGCGTCGTGAGCAAGCCGTTCGCGGGCGTCCGGATCCTCGACTTCACGCGCTACCTCGCCGGTCCCTACGGCACCTACCAGCTGGCCCTGCTGGGCGCCGACGTCATCAAGATCGAGTCCCACGAGGGTGACGAGACGCGCCTCTCGCCCGCCGACCGCACGTGGGCCGAGCGCAAGATGGCGCCCTCGTTCCTCTCGATGAACGGTAACAAGCGATCCATCACGCTGGACCTGCGCCGCCCGGAAGCGATCGAGATCGTCAAGCGGCTGGTGGGAAACGCGGACGTGGTCTGGGAGAACTTCCGCGGCGGGGTCATGGATCGGCTCGGCCTCGGCTACGAGGCGCTCTCCGCGATCAATCCACGGCTGATCTACTGCGGCGTCTCCGGCTTCGGGCGCACCGGGCCGGAGAGGACCACCGCGGCCTTCGACGGCAAGCTGCAGGCGATGTCCGGGATCATGTCCATCACCGGCGAGCCGGCGGCGGGCCCCACTCGCGCCGGCTTCGCCCTCTGTGACACCATCGGCGGCATCACCGCGGCGCTGGCGGTGGCGAGTGCCCTCTACCAGCGCACCCACACCGGACGAGGGCAGCTGGTGGACGTGGCCATGCTGGACGCGGCGCTGGCCTTCATCGCGGGGCCGGTGTCCGAGTACACGGTGGCCGGGGTCGAGCAGCGGCAGATCGGCAACGGGTCGGTGAGCCGCAAGCCCACCGCGAGCCGGTTCCGCTGCGGTCGTGGATACATCGTGCTGGCCGTCCTCACCGAGAAGCAGTTCGCCGGCCTGATGAAGACGCTCGGGCGCGCCGACGCGCTGACCGATCCGCGCTTCAAGGACTGGCCGGCCCGCACCGCCAACGAGCCGGCGCTGCGGCAGATCATCGAGGAGGCGCTGGCCGTCGACGATCCGCGCACCTGGGAGGCCCGGCTCACCGCGGCCGACGTGCCGTGCGGGTCGATCTGGAAGATCCACGAGATCGTGGATCACCCGCAGCTCGAGCACCGCGACGTGCTGCAGACCATCGACTCGCGCTACGGCCCGATGCGGCTGGTCGGCGCCGGCTTCCGCCTCGAGCACGGCGGCCCCGGGATCGATCGAGAGCCGCCGACGCTGGGCGAGCACACCGACGAGATCCTGGGGGAGGCCGGCTTCTCGGCGGAGGAGATCGCGCGGCTCCGGCGCGACGCGGTCGTGTGAGCGCTTCTCCCCGATGAGGCTCCCGGTGTCGGAGGGCGTCGCCAAGACGGACCGGCACACCACGTTCTATCTGGAGGCGGGGGCCGCCGACGGCCCGCCGATCGTGTTCGTGCACGGCTGGCCCGAGCTGTCGCGCTCCTGGCGGCATCAGCTGCCGTGCTTCGCCGATCTCGGCTTTCGCGCGGTGGCCCCCGACATGCGCGGCTACGGCCGATCCGGCGTGTACCGACGCCACGAGGACTACGCCCTCGAGCACGCGGTGCGCGACATGATCGAGCTGCTCGACGCCCTCGGCCGCGAGAAGGCGATCTGGGTCGGCCACGACTGGGGCAGCCCGGTGGTCTGGAGCCTGGCGAGCCATCATCCGGGGCGCTGCTGGGGTGTGGCCAATCTGTGCGTGCCGTATCTCGCGGCCGGCTTCGCCCCGAGGAACCTGCTCCCGCTCGTGGACCGATCGATCTATCCGGAGGCGGAGTACCCGGCGGGGCAGTGGGAGTACATGCTCTTCTACGAGGAATCCTTCGACAAGGCCCGCGCCGCGTTCGACGCCGACCCGCGCGCCACCGTCAAGGCCCTCTTCCGCAAGGGCAGCCCGGCCGGCAAGGGCAAGCCCTCGCGCACCGCCACCGCGCGCCGCGACGGCGGCTGGTTCGGCGGTGCCGGGCGCGCGCCCGACCTGCCTCGCGATCCCGATCTGGTCACCGACGAGGATCTGGACGCCTACGCGGCCGGGCTCGCCCGCCACGGCTTCTTCGGCCCGGACTCCTGGTACATGAACGGCGACCGCAACGTGGCCTACGCGGCGCGGGCCCGCGACGGCGGCCGGCTGAGCCTGCCCGTCCTGTTCCTGCACGGCGAGTACGACTACACGTGCGAGACGGTCCACTCCCGGCTGGCCGAGCCGATGCGGCGGGATTGCTGTGACCTCACCGAGGTGGTGGTGCCGTCGGGGCACTGGATGGCCCAGGAGAAGCCCCGCGTGGTGAACGCGGCGCTCGCGAAGTGGATCGCCACGAAGCTGCCCGACGTCTGGCCCACGCCCTGACGGAGCGAACGCGATGACGGAGAAGCGGCCGGCGACGGCGTCACGGGGCATGGTCGTCACCAATCACCCGCTGGGCTCGGCGGCGGGCGCCGAGATGCTCGCGGCGGGCGGCAACGCGGTGGACGCGGCCATCGGCGCCCTCTTCGCGCTGACCGTGGTGGAGCCGATGATGGTCGGCATCTTCGGCGCGGGCATGACCCAGCTGCGGCTGGCCGACGGCCGGCATCTC